>JBASBA010000036.1:0-23624 GCA_049650885.1 Alteraurantiacibacter sp.
TCCTTAGACTGTCCTACAAAAAGTGATTTGGCGAAAGGCCGGGGAAGCGATTCTCCGGCCTTTTTCCGTGCGGGGGACAATCAGGTGAGATTATGCCTTCAGATTCCGCCGGGCGTAAAATCACGCCCAGTTTCAGACAGCGCCTCGCACAGCGTATCAACCGCGCTGTTCAGCACATCACGGCTGGTGGAACGGACCACAAAATTGGCGCCTGTGCGGCCTTCGCGGAAGAAAGGGTAGCTGCCGATCTGGCACCCCTCATGGGCCTTCTCCACTTCGCGCAAGATCTCGGCCACTTCGCTCTCGGCGGTCCAGCAGCCTACCGTCTCGACCAATAGCGGTGCGCCGCCTTCCAGCTGTCCGGTCAGCCCGTCCAGCATTTGCGCGGTTATGGCGGGCACGCCTGCCATGATGAAGATGTTGCCATGTCTGATACCGGGCGCGCCGGACATGCGGTTGGGAATAAGGTCCGCGCCGTCGGGCACTCTCGCCATGCGCAGGCGCGGTTCGTTCAGGCCGCCGGGCTTGTCCTTGTAGTAATTCTGAAGGATGGCACGCGCTTCCGGGTGGATAACCACCTCTACACCCAGGGCGGCGGCAATCGCATCGACGGTAATATCGTCATGCGTAGGGCCGATGCCGCCAGTGGTGAATAGGTAGTCATATGCAGCCCGCATGGCATTCACCGCAGCCGCGATTGCCGCCATATCGTCGGATACGACCCGCACTTCAGTCAGGCGGATACCCTGCACTTGCAGCCAACCGGCGATTTGCGCGATATTCTTGTCAACGGTGCGCCCGGAAAGAATTTCATCCCCGATCACCACCAGGCCCGCAGTCCAGATCTTTTCCTTGGCAAGGCTCATCGCGCGGTTATCTTTTCATTCTCGGCAGGCAGGCTGCTGTGATTTTCGGTAGCGGCCCTGCGCAATTGCAGGACGCCGTCGGCGACTGGGCGATGGCGAAAATCGAAGCGATCCTGAAGATAGTTGTGCGCCAGCGTCCACGGCCTTTCAGCTGCAACCTTCGGCATCAACCCCCTTGCGCGGTTGAGGTAGCCGGAGGTGTAATCCCACGGTTCGGCAACTTCCGGTTCGTTACCTGCTGTCATAACAGGTTCGGCAATATCCACCCCTTGTCGGCTCATCGTGTTCAGCACTTCGCAGGCATAGCGCGCATTGCAGTCGGCCCTCAGCGTCCAGCTGGCGTTGAGATAGCCGAAAACGAAGCTGAGGTTGGGCAGGTTTGAGAACATTGTGCCGCGGTAAAAGAAGTGGTCGGACCATTCGACGGGCGCCCCGTCTTTGGAGACCTCCACCTTACCTGCCAGGGCGAGGCGCAGGCCCGTGGCTGTAATCACGATATCGGCAGGCAGATATTCGCCCGATTCCAGCTTCACGCCGCCTGCATCGAAACCGGCGATGTGCTCGGTGACGATATGCGCCTTTTCTTCGCGTACAGCCTCGAACAGGTCGCCATCCGGCACAAGGCAAAGCCGCTGTTTCCAGGGCGTATAAGGCGGTTCGAAATGCTTTGGATCGTATTTGTCGCCCAGCGCCCCGCGCAACCTTGTGCGCAGCATTTCGGACAGCCTTTCCGGCTTGCGACGGGAAAGGCCGAAGAAGTAGCTGCGCAGCGCGATATTCTTCCAGCGGGTGAGGCGATAGGCCAGCCGTTCGGGAAACCAGCGCTGGAACCGCGTGTTCCATGCATCCTGCCTGGGTCCTTCGCCCATCCATGTTGGCGTTCGCTGGAGCATGGTAACGCTCTTCGCCTGCCGGGCCATAGCGGGCACCAGCGTAACCGCGGTGGCACCGGAACCGATCACCACCACATTCTTGCCGGCATAGTCGAGATTTTCGGGCCAGAACTGCGGGTGTATTACCTCGCCCGCGAACTGTTCGATCTGGGGTATCTGCGCGTCGTGCGGATTGTCGTAATCATAGTATCCGCTGGCGAAATAAAGCCAGCGTGCAGTGGTGACATTCTGGCCGCCATCGGAACCGCGTGCGGTAATGGTCCAGCGCGCGTTTTGGCTGTCCCAGTCGGCCGAAAGCACTCCTGCCCGAAGCGGATATTCTCGGTTATGCCACGCTTGTCTGCGGTGCGATTGAGATATTCGAGAATATTTGCCCCATCTGCGATGGAATTTTCATGCTTCCAAGGCTCGAACGCGAAGCCCAACGTGTGCATGTCGGAATCGGAACGCACACCGGGATAGCGGAAGAGATCCCAGGTGCCGCCGATCTGCTCCCGCCGTTCCAGGATCTTGTAGCTGCGGTCCGGGCATAGCATCCCCATGTGCGAAGCCATCGATATTCCGGAAAGACCCGCTCCGATAATGCAAACGTCGATATCGGGCTGGTTCATGCGGCGGGTTTCCTAATTCGGATTGGATCCTGAACGTGTGAACATAGTGCGTGAAGGGGCATCGGCATAGTCACTGTCGGACGAGGCGCTTTCCACCATGGAGGCGCGTGCGGCCTGAACCGTGTTGGCCAGCAGGCAGGCGATTGTCATGGGGCCAACGCCGCCGGGTACGGGCGTAACGGCTGCGGCATGTTGCACTTCATCAAACTTGATGTCGCCCACGAGCTTTGTCTTGCCTTCGTCCGTTTCCTGACGGGTAATACCAACGTCGATCAGTACGGCGCCATCTTTTACCCAGTGGCCCTTCACCAGTTCCGGAGCGCCTGCGGCAGCAACGATCACATCGGCCTTGCGGCAGATTTCGGGAAGGCCGTGGGTGTAGATATGGGTAACGGTAACTGTTGCCTCGGCATCCAGCAGCAGGTTCGCCACGGGCTTGCCGACAATGTTGGACTTGCCGATCACCACCACGTCCTTGCCGGTCAGATCGGGGATGACCGAATGGATCAGCATCATCACGCCGAGCGGAGTGCACGGCACGATACCGCCGGTGCCGGTGGACAGGCGGCCCACGTTGACGGGGTGAAACCCGTCCACATCCTTCTCCGGCGAAATCGAGCGCAGCACAAGCCGCGTGTCGATATGGTCGGGCAAGGGCACCTGGCACAGTATGCCGTGAACATTCGGGTCCTTGTTCAGCGTGTCGATCAGGGCAAGAACTTCGTCTTGCGATGTATCGGCAGGCAGGCGATGCTCGGTAGACTTGATGCCAACCTTTTCGCACGCCTTGATCTTGCGCCGGACATAGACTTCGCTGGCGGGGTCTTCACCCACCAGGATAACCGTCAGGCCCGGAGCAGGGTGTCCCGCCTCGACCAGTGCATCGACTTCGGCCTTGGTCGTCTCGTCAAGCTGGCGCGCGATTGCGCGGCCATCGATAATCTCTGCCATATTCCGGCAAAACTCCCGCTTTTATGTAATTATCAAAATACGACCGTGCGGTCGCCGTTCAGGAATACCCTGTCTTCCAGATGCGCGCGCACCGCCTTCGCCAGCACGCGCCGTTCCACATCGCGGCCCTTGGCGACAAGATCGTCCGGGCTTTCGGTGTGGCTTACGTTTTCCACGTCCTGCGCGATGATCGGCCCCTCGTCGAGGTCGTCCGTCACGTAATGGCTGGTCGCGCCGATCATCTTCACGCCGCGTTTGTATGCCTGGTGATAGGGTTTGGCGCCCTTGAAGCCCGGCAGGAAAGAGTGGTGTATGTTGATGCAGCGGCCCGACAGATGCTTGCTCATCTCATCGGAGAATATCTGCATGTACCGCGCCAGCACCACCAGATCCGCGCCCGTTTCCTTCACGATGCGGCGCACCTCTGCTTCCTGCTGGGGCTTTGTATCCTTGGTGACGGGAAGGTGGTGGTAAGGAATATCGCCGATCAGCGAGGTGGTGAGTTTTTCGCGCGGATGATTGGAAATAATCGCGGGAACTTCCATCGCGATTTCTCCGATGCGCATACGATACAGCAGGTCACCCAGGCAGTGATCGAACGAACTGACCATCAGCACCACCTTTGGCACCCAGTCCGGCTCGCGCAGATCCCACTCCATCTCGAAATTCTCGGCGATGGAGGCAAATGCTTCGCGCAAGGACGCAACATCATTGGTTTGCGGATCCAGCACCAGCCGCATGAAAAAGCGGCCCGTGCGGCGATCGGAAAACTGCTGCGCCTCCTCGATGATGCAATCGCGATCCGCGGTGAAGGCCGTCACCCGCGCCGAGATGCCGGTGCGGATGGGGCAGGAAAGGCGGAGTGTTGCGGTGCTCATGTCGGATTCCTAACTTGGGGACGCTTTACTGATGGCGGGCGTCGTAATCATTAATCCACTCGGCACATGCGGTCAGCGCGCCAAATGGATAGAAGTGCAGGCGAACACGGCCATGCCGCTCCGTCAGCTTTTCTTCAAGGCTGCCCACCAGCTTGTCCGGCCCGGCCTTGCCAACCAGGTTGGTGAGCGAGATACCGTATTTCTTCATGACGGACGCCGATGCGCCAACGCCGCAACGCTTGGCAAAGCCCAGCAGACGCTTGATACCGGCAGGCCCGGCCACGCCAAGGCGGACGGGCACATCGATACCGCGATCACGCATGTCGGCCAGCCACTGAACGATGGCATCATCGTCAAAAGCGAACTGCGTCACCACCAGCGGCACCATGCCATGAGCACGCACGGCATCCACCTTCTTCTGCATCCAGTGCCACAGATCATCCTTGGGGACATTGGGGTGGCCTTCCGGGTGGCCGCCGAAGCCGACGATTGCGATACCGTGCTTTTCCAACAGGCCGGTTTCGATGATCTGCAGGCTGTCCTCATAGGGGCCTTCCGCCTCTGGCGGGTCGCCTGCGATGATGAAGACGCGCTTCACACCGGCCTTTTGGGTGATTTCACCCAGATACCAGTCCAGCTGTTGTTCGGATTCGATGCGCCGCGCAGACAGGTGGACGATCGGCTCGAAACCGGCTTCGCGAACCTGCACGGCAGCCTCGACCCGCTGCTCCATTTCCTCTCCGGGCAGGAAGGTCACGGCGACCTGCGTATCCTTGCGGATCAACGGCGCGGCTTCTTTCAGCCCTTCGATTTCCTTTGCGGTCATTTCCAGCGAATAGCCGTCGACCATGTTGTCCATCGGCTTTTCCCAATTGGGGTGAATCGCTGCGTAGGACATGTTCTTCTCTCCTCTTGGGCCGCCGGACCATTCGCGAAGCTGGGTCCGCTGTCGGCTGTGCATGATGTTGGACAAACCTCTAGCGCATGAAAGAAAATTCGTATAGACGAAATTTTCAAGAACGCGAAAAAAGTGAGTGGATACCGCCGAAGTGCTGATGTTCCTGCCAGGTCTGATCTGTGATTCGCGCATGTATGCGCCGCAACAGGCTGCCTTTCCCGAATCATTGGCAGTGGATGGCTATGGCATGGCGGACTCGCTGGTTGAGATGGCGCGGATCGCACTGGCCAAAGCGGATGAGCGCGGGGCGGACACGCTCGACGTGTTCGGCCATTCGATGGGTGGGCGCGTGGCGATGGAAATCGTGCGCCTTGCTCCCGATCGCGTGCGGCGGCTGGCGCTGGTTTCCACGGGTATCCATCCCGTGGGCGAGAACGAGCCTGCGAAGCGCGCCGAGCTGCAAAAGGTTGGCTATGACACTGGCTTCGAAACGCTGGTTGATACCTGGCTGCCGCCAATGGTGGCCGATGCCAATCGCGACGCACCCGAATATGCCGTGATGCGCGAAATGTGCCTGTCCAAGGGGCAGGGCATGTTTGATGCGCAGGTAAAGGCCCTGTTGGGACGCCCGCCTTTCGATGATCTGCTGGCCGGTCTTGCCTGCCCGACGCTGGTGATGACGGGTGAACTGGATGCCTGGGCACCGCCTTCGCAGCATGAAACGATTGCGGGCAAAATCGCCAATTCGCAGTTGGTAGTCGTTCCGGATGCCGGACACATGATCCAGCGTGAAGCACCAGAAGCGGTAAACGCGGCGATTTCCGATTGGCTGGCGATGCCTGCCGCAGACTGAAATTTCCCAAGAAATTCGTTTTATCTAAGATCCAAGGAGAGGACTTGAATATGAGTGACCAGAACCTTCAGCAAAAGCTGGATGCACAAGACAATGTCGTCGAATTCCTGCGCAACCAGCAGGTTGGCCCCAATGTCTATCCCGGCGTGCCGGGCGAATATTCCAACTGGCGCGATGAACAAAAGGCGTGGGCCGAAACCTGCGTGCTGTTCAACCAGAGCTATCACATGGTGGAACTGTATGTGCGCGGCCCCGATGCCATGGCGCTGCTGGAATATACCGCCATCAACTCGTTCAAGAATTTCGCCGTCAACAAGGCCAAGCAGTACGTGCCGGTAACGCCCGACGGCTATGTCATCGGTGACGTGATCCTGTTCTATCTGGACGAGAACGAATTCAGCCTGGTGGGCCGTGCTCCGGCAATCGAGTGGGTAGAATTCCACGCGCAATATCCCAAGCCCGGTGGCGGCAAGTGGGATGTGACCGTGGAGCGTGACGAGCGTACCGCAATGCGCGACGATGGCGTTCGCAAAAACTACCGTTTCCAGCTGCAGGGCCCCAATGCCATGAAGACGCTGGAAAAGGCGATGGGCGAGACCCCGCCTGACCTCAAGTTCTTCAACATGGCCCATATCGACATCGGCGGTAAGGATGTGATTGCGCTGCGCCACGGCATGGCTGGCCAGCCGGGTTATGAGTTGTTCGGTCCGTGGGCTGATTATGATGCGGTGCACTCTGCCCTGGTCAAAGCGGGCAAGGACTTTGGCATCACGCTGGTGGGTGGCCGCACCTATTCGTCCAACACGCTGGAATCCGGCTGGCTGCCTTCGCCGCTGCCCGCATTCTACACCGGCGATTCGCAAATGATGAAGGACTACCGCGCCTGGGCATCGGGCAAGTCCTATGCCGGCATGTGCTCCATCGGCGGCAGCCACGTTCCCGACAGCATCGAGGGCTATTACCTCACGCCTTGGGACATCGGTTATGGCCACATCGTAAAGTTCGATCATGACTTTGTGGGTCGTGGGGCGCTGGAAAAGATGAAGGACCAGAAGCACAAGCAGAAGGTGACGCTGGCGCTGGACGACGAAGAAGTCAGCCGCACCATGTCCTCCATGTTTGCCAGCGGTGGCCGCGCCAAGTGGTTTGAATTCCCCAGTGCCGTTTATGCCATGCACCCCTTCGACACGGTGAAGAATGCCGATGGCAAAGAAATCGGCGTATCCACGTGGATTGGCTACTCCTCGAACGAGGGCAAGATGCTCAGCCTCGCCATGATCGATCCGGACGAAGTCGAAATGGGCAAGGAAGTCACCCTGGTATGGGGCGAGCCTGACGGCGGAACCTCCAAGCCCACGGTCGAGCCGCACGAGCAGACCGAGATCAAGGCCGTCATCAGCCCGGTTCCCTATTCCAACGTCGCCCGCACCGGCTATGCCGACAGCTGGCGTGCGCAGGGCGTGGGTGCCAACGCGTAATACAATACTCCTTCGGGAGGGGAGGGGGCGGCCTGCGCAAGCAGGTCGCCCTTTTGCTTGCAGGAAGGCCGGTCAATGCGCCATGTATCGCGCATGTCCATACGATACCTGATTGCCCTGGCCGCGCTGCTGCTGCCCTCCCCGCTGTTGGCCGACGATACCGAAGCGACGCTGGAAGGGAACTGGGCTTTGCGTATCGATGATGCCACGATCTTCGTCTTCGATCTGGATCAGCAGGATGATGGCGCATGGGCCGGAAGCTGGACCCGTCCCTATACGATCGCCAGCAATGGCGTGGTCTTTCGAGAGATGGACGGCGAACAGACGGTTCTTCCGCTGGAGACTGTTCAGCGCCGCGACGCGGTGCAGATGACATTCAAAGGTACGCAGGAGGCGGGCCTGCGTGATATATTGCAATTCCGGCTGACCGGCGAAAATCAGGCTCAGCTCACGTACCGTGGCATCGCGGGTAATCCCTATCCGCTGATCCGTGTGCCGTCCGGCACCGTGCTGGGGCCATTCGATCCCTTGCGCATATACGACCGCGATGATGCGATAACAATGGCGGAGTATCAGCCGGATGCCGAGCCGGTTGCGCCGCTGGACATGGCTGATGCAGGCGATATCGAGGTTGAAAACAACACGATGGCGGACGATGACAGCGAACAGCGTCCTCGTATCGAAGCTGATTTTCTTGACGGGCTGTAGGCTTTAACCGCCTTCGAGAAGTGCGGCGGTCTTGTTCAAAAGATCACGCACGCGCGCTTCGATGGCGGCATCGACACGAACTTTCGGCATTGCGACGGAGATAGACCCTACGGGATTGCCATCGATTTTCACGACGCGCGCCATGCCTTCGATCCCGCGGGAATATTCCTCGTTCGTGGTAGCAAAGCCGGTTTGGCGCGATTGGGCGATCTGGGCGCGCAGTGTGGGTTCATCCGTTACCGTCGAAGGGGTGAAGGGCTTGCGCTCGGTTTCAATGAAGTACCGGTCAAGATCTTCCTCCGGCAAGGCAGCGAGAAGAACTTTCCCCGCCGCCAGGGCGTGCATCGGCAGGCGTTGGCCACTGGGTACAGAATAGCGCAGCGCCTGTTCGCTGCTTTCGGTTACGATGGCCTCGATCTCCCACCCTTCGCGGATGAAAAAGGAAGTGGTTTCATCCAGCTGCATACGCAAGGTGCGCACAAGAGGGGCCGCGCGGTCTCTCAGCGTGTAATTGCCGCCCGTGGTTTGCAGCCGCGCCAGCCCCGGCCCCGCCGAATAGCGGCGGCCTTGCCGCTCCAGATAATCACGCTCCACCAAGGTGGCCAGCAGGTAGGACAGGCTGGACACCGGAATAGCCAGCGCGGTGGCGATTTCCTGCGCCACCAGCGGCCGATCATGCGCGACAACATATTCTATAATGTCGAGCGTACGCGTTGCCGATTTGACCTGGCTGTTTTGCGCGGGAATTTTCACTGAAGCCTCGGCCATGACGAAGCTATTTCATATATACGAAATTTACGCAAGAGTGAAAATGCGGTGTGGCTATCCCAGCTGGCTATCAGCAATCTCAGCGCCATCGCGCAGCGCCTTCAATTTTGCCCATGCCACCTTCGGATCAATTTTTCCGTAGCCTGCAAAGGTGCCAAAGCCACAGTCGGTGCTGGCGATGACGCGATCCTTGCCCACGATATCGGCAAAGCGCGCGATTCGCTGGGCGATCAGTTGCGGTGTCTCGACGTAATTCGAACAGGTGTCCACCATGCCCGGTGCCAGCACCTTTTCAGAAGGCAGGTCTGCTTCTGCTCACACCGCCCATTCTTGCTCATGCCGGGGATTTGCCGCCTCGAACAGGATCGTGGCTGGCCTGGCGGACAGCACGACATCCAGAATGGTTTCCAGCGGAATATCGTGGGTGTGCGGGCCTTCGTAATTGCCCCAGCACACGTGCATGCGCATCTTTTCCGGCGCGATGTTGGCGGTCGCCTCGTTCAAAGCCTCCACATTGGCGCGGATGGCGTCCAGGAACTCGGCTTCGTTCATGTCCTGATAGCCGGTGTGGCGGCTCATCGCCAGATCGGGGCAATCAAGCTGCAATTGCAATCCGGCATCGACAATCGCCTCGTACTCTGGGCGCATGGCGGCGGCCAGATCAGCCAGATATGCCTCGTGAGTTGGATAATACTGGTTCGGCTGGAACGCGGTGATAAGGCCGGGGGAGGCGGAGTTCAGGAATGCCTCCACGCCGTTTCCTTCGGCATCCAGCGCGGCCTTGAAGCGGCGGATATCATCATGCAGCGGTTGCAGGTTCACCAGTTCCACCTTGTCGATGGCGCTGGCGCGGGTGAATTCCTGGGCGCCCATGATATGGCTCAGCTTCTTCGCCAGTTCTGGCACTTCGGCCAGATCCATTGCCTATTTACGCGGGGTGTGCCCGCCAAAGCCGGAAAGCCGCTCGATAATGTAGGTGGAATAGCCAACCTTCCCAGTTCGCCATCGCTGACCACCGAAACGCCCGCTTCCACCTGCTGTCGCACCGCCACGGTGACGGCCTCCTGCACGACCCGGTCGAATTCTTCCGCATCGTAGGTCTCACCCTTGTCGCGGGCCAGCAGCAGGGGGACGAGGTTTTCAGAACGCGGCAGGCTGCCGACGTGGCTGGTCTTGATCACTGTGGAATCTCCTTAAGGAACGATGGCGCAACCAACGCTGCCGATCTTTCCGTCACGCATATGATAGTGAATGTACTGACGCATTTCCTGCACCTCCCCCGCCACGACCGGGGAAAACTGCTGCATGCCGCGTGAAGCCAGCTCCTCCCTGGTCAGATCCTTGATCCCCTCTATGCGGATGATGGCTTCGAGTGCCACCAGTTCTGGCGAGGAGGCGAATTTTTCCACCGTAACGGTTTCGCGCACATAGGCATGAAGGAAGCTGTAGAACTCACGCAATTGCTGCCTTGTGCGGATCTCGATGCCGAAGAACGCCATCTGCGGATTCTCCGCATAGAAATCGAACACCGCATCATAGTCGCGCGCGTTGAATGCTGCCGCGTAGCGGTCATAATCTTCACGGTTCATGCAAATCTCTCCATTGCCACCCACTCTAACGATCGTTAGAATTCCCGCAACAGCAAGGGAGAGGATATGAGCCGTACGCCGCAAGAAGAGGCGAATCTGGCGCTGGTTGTTGCCATGTTCGAAAACGTGCTGGTGCCGCTCGATAGCGCCCGCGTGGATGAATACATCGCCGAGGATTACATACAGCATCATCAAAACGTGGAGCCGGGGCGGGACGCTTTGAAAAACTTCCTCGACTGGGCTAGCAGCCAGCCCGGAGAGGCGGAGCAGATCCTGCATCGTGCCTTCGTTGATGGCGACCATGTGACCCTGCATTACCACGTGATCCGCCACAATGGCGATCCGGGGTTTGCCGTGATGGATATCTTCCGTGTCGAAAACGGCAGGATCGCCGAACACTGGGACGTGATGCAGGATATCAATCCCGATCGCCTCAATCCCCTGTCACCATTTTGAGGGTATGCGCATGAGATTTGCAGAAAAGATCGTTCTCGTCCTCGGCGGAAATTCGGGCATGGGACTGGCCGCCGCGCAGGCCTTTGCCAGGGAAGGCGCCAGGGTTCACCTGACGGGCCGCGACCAGGCCACCATCGATGCTGCTGTAGACAGCATCGACGGGGCTACCGGCTATCAGTCCGACATCTCCGATCCCGCCGCGACAGAGGCGGTGGTGAAAGCTATCGAGGAAGCGGATGGCCGCATCGATGTGCTGTATATCAATGCGGGCGTGGGCGGCTTTGCGCCATTGCGAGAGATTACCGAAGGTGCTTGGGATCACACCCACGCCATCAACCTGCGCGGATGTGTGTTTGCCCTGCAAAAGGCAGTGCGCATCATGGGCCGTGGCGGCAGTATTGTCGTCACCGGCAGCATCGGTGCACACGGTGCGCTGGAGGGCAATGGAGCCTATGCTGCGGCCAAGGCCGGTCTATTTATGGCGATGAAGGTGTTTGCAAAGGAACTGGTGACCGAAGGCATCAGGGTCAATGTCGTCAGCCCGGGCCCGATCGATACCCCGCTCCTCTATCGCAATCCCGGCATGACGGACGAGCAGGTCGCCGGCCTGAAAGAGATGATGATCGCCAATATCCCGATGAAACGCATGGGCGAAGCAGAGGAAGTGGCAAAAGCCGTCCTGTTCCTTGCCAGTGATGATGCCAGCTTCATTTCGGGGGCCAACCTGTTCGTCGATGGCGGACTGATAGAACTGGGATAGATATGACAGACTTCAGCGATACCACGCCTTTTACAGCGCCATTCTCCGCATTCGACAATCCCCGGCTGGAACCGGTGATGACCGTGCGGCTGCAATTTCCCGAAGCCTATTCAATGGCGCCAATGCCCGGCGGCGGCATGCGCACCGCCGTGTTGGTGAAAGAAGGCACTTTTGATGGCCCGTTGTTGAAGGGCCGCGCCGTGCCGGGGTCCGGCGGTGACTTTGCATGGTGGCGCGATGACGAAGTTGCCTGCCTTGATGCCCGCTATTTGCTGGAGGAAGAGGACGGCACGATCATCATGTTGCAGAACCGTGGTTTCCTGTGGGGCCGAAAGCCCGACACGATGGCCCGCCTGCGCGCGTGGGCATTCGAAGGGGGCGATCCGGTGCCGCACGAGGATTATTACCTGCGCAGTCAGACCAGCTTCGAATGCCCGAAGGGAAAGCACGACTGGCTGACCAAGCATGTTTTCATCGGCGTGGGAGAGCGCAAGAGTGATGGCAACCGCCTGCGTTACTACGCGCTGACCTGACGGCGGGGGCACCTTGTCCCAACCGGCGGTAACGCTCCACTGAATCCATTAGCTTTTTCCCAGCTAACCAGTCACTTCCGCTGATTTCTTTTGGAATACCGACTTTAGCATGTATGCTGCATCCGCGCGACCATCGCTTAATGGCCGCAATCTAGGGTTCGTCATGTACAGATTGGCTGGTTTTGATGTGCCCCAGCGCTTTCGCGCGCCGCACCACCGTGTGATCGCGCAATGCGTATTCGGCCTTGGCTGTACGCTTGCCATGATCGGTTTGCGCAGTTTTCTCGATCTTTGGATGGCGACGGCAGGCCCATTTGCGCTGGTCTATCCCACGGTGTTGATCGCCACGCTGTATGGCCACTGGAAGGCGGGGATTGTCTGCTATGTCTCCAGCTTCCTGTGGGCGTGGTATTTCGTCTTGCCTGCCGCGCACAGCTTCACCTTCGAAGTGCCGACCGATCCATCGCGAGTGGCCATAAACGGGGCTGCCGTGCTGGTGGTACTGCTGTTTGCCGAAAGCTTTCGTCGCGCGGTCGCAAGGGCCATCACCCAGCGGGACGAGCAGATCGATCGCGCCACGATGTTGCAGCAGGAACTGGAGCATCGCACGAAAAACAATTTTGCTTTGGCCGCCAGCCTGCTGGAAATGCAGAAGCGGCGCGAACAGCTTCCCGAGGTGATCAATGCGCTGCAACAGGCGATTGCCCGCATCTATTCCTTCTCCTCCGCCTATTCAAACCTGGCGTTGCAGCAGGGCGAAGGCGCGATGGTGGCGATGGAGGATTACCTGGTCGACGTGGTGGACCGGGTGACGCAAGGCGCCTTTCTCGACAATGTTCAGGTCGAAGTGAATATCGACAGCGAGCGCCATTCCATGCCGAGAGAAGTCGCAGTTGCCATCGGACTATTCACTAACGAAGCGCTGACCAATTGCGCGAAATATGCTTTTCCGGACGGGCGCGATGGCAGGGTGAATGTAAGATTCAAAGGCACAGGCGACGAATGGTCTCTAGCGATTGAAGACAATGGTATCGGTACAGCGGGTGTAAGCAAGGACTCAACGGGCATTGGCGAGCGACTGTTTGCCGCCTTTGCGCAGCAGGCCGGCGCGCAATACCACGTCGATGCCACACCCAACGGACGTTCGCTCCGCCTTGCCAGCCAGACACAGAGCTGATCGCGGATTGAGCGACGGCAAGCCGGATGCCGCTCGGATTACGTTGGTTTCTTTCCGCGACACCGATTGATTGCGCCTGTCCGGTAGCTTTGGCGCGAGTGCAGCGCCCGCTCTTCCTATGGACTCTTTCTGAATTTGACTTAGTCTGCTTTCGAGGCGGCCCGATAAGAGGCTGCATACAAGAGAGGGGAACATCAATGACCGCATATCTTGCGCTGGCCTTTTCAGTGGGGCTGCTCGCCATTCTCGATACCTGGATCTTCGTCGGGCCGCTTGACGGAACGATGTTTACGGACCTGGTCTGGATTTCATTTATTGCCTGGGGCTGCCACTTTCATTCCGGCGGCGGTGTTGGCGGGGCGACGACTGCCCTAGTCGGCATGGTATTTGGCGGTGTCGTGGGGATGGCCGCCGTGATGGCGGCTGGCGGAGCGCTTGCCGGCTTGGGTGTGATGGCCGCACCGATCGCGGTTGGGGTGGGCGCTTTCATCATCTGCCTCGCCAGCGCGATCAGCCTGTTGAAGACGATCCCTGCCAGTGTTTACGGCTTTGCCGCGATCGCGGGGGTCATCCTGCTGCGCGGGGACACGCCGATGAATGCGATGATCGCGATGGCAGGGGCTGTGGCGATCGGCGCTGCCTTTGGCTTCGTGTCGGAAAAGCTGGCAAACGCCATGACCAAGTCGGAGGCTGTGCCGGCTGTCGAAGCAGCGAGCTGAATGACGCAATATTGAACGGGCGGGGCGGGGATTGTTTTCCCGTCCCAGCCCGTCTTCAGCATCCAAAGTTACCGCATCGGGGGACTTCTAGGACTGGTGCGGCCCTGCGCGCATCCTGCGGCTGCACCTGACTCTTCCAAAGGGGAATTTACCCCTTTCTGCAGCTGTCCTCCAGCTTTTCACGAGCAACCCATGTGCCGTGCACCTGGCTACGCAAAGCCTTGCCGGTCTTGATCTTTGCGATGGCTCCGGCCTCGATGTCGTCTGCTTCCACCACCCACAGCTCGCTGGACTAGTCCGACGGGTCACCCGCGCCGGGAGGGCCAACGGGAAGATCGATCATGCACAGCAGCCAGCCACCATGCCCTGCGTCTGCCGAGGCGATATGGGTCGGCTCGCTGATGGCGCCGCCCGGAGGCGTTTCCATCATTGCAACCTGACCAGTGCCCGGATTGACTCGCAACAGCGCGTTGAAGTTCGCGCCAACCGGTCCGCCCAGCATCGGCGGCCCTTTCGCCTGCGGGTTCATGCTGAGATACCAGGCCCTGTCGTAGGGGCGGCCTTGCGCTGCATCCTCCACCCGGCACAGGTCTCCCGGAGGGCCCAAGGGCTGCTCTATAATGGAAAGCGTGTCTGCGCTCATATCCACGCTCCAGCGGGTCAGCGCGCCCTCGATATCCTGCTGTGCGACATCGATCCCGCCGGCCTCGCGCATGAACTGGAAAGCGTTGGTATTGGTTAGGCACAGGTCCACATGCACGATGTCACCATCGTCGAATGCATTTACTTCGTGGAAACAGGACACGCCCTTTGGCCCCTCGATCCACACCATTTCCGAAACATCGCCATAACGCGGCATGATACCAAGGTAGCTGGGCTTGTCCTGATCATGCGCCCAGTGCGCGCCGCCATCCTTGATGCGGTCCAGATCGGCCAGTGTGGGGAAGATCGGGAAGATCGCGTATTTCTCGGTGATCACGAAATCATGGATGGTGGAGCAATAGGGCTGATCGAACCACTGCTCGTTCACCAGATTGCCCTCCTTGTCGGCGATGCAATAGGCCACGTCCAGACTGCACAGTCCGCCCGCCTGATACCCGAAGAAGAACATTTCACCCGTTTCGGGGTCTATGCGCGGATGGGCGGTGAAGGTTTGGGACCGCAGCTTCCCCTCGTAATCCCAGCGACCTTCGGTTTCCAGCGTGTGAGGGTTTACTTCGTAACCGCGCCCGTCCTCCTTCGTCATGAACAGGCGGCCAGCGTGCCAAACTGGCGTGGTGTTGGCGAGGGTGCGGTCCTTTCCTTCGACCGAAGGATCATCGGTAAAAGGGTTGCGATAGCGACCGAACAGCGCGCGCCCCGCTTCCTTTTCCGCCAGGTAACGCTCCGTTTCGACATACTTGATGCCGAATCCCACATTGCCGTTCTTGAACGTAAAGGCAGAGATCATGCCATCATGGTTCAGCGCGATGTCATCTTCGAACATCGGTTCCTGAGCGTTATCCGGCACCGCGCGGAAAAACGTGCCTTCGATTGCGGCAGGGATATTGCCTTCCACCTCCAGATTTTCCAGCTTGTACTCCTCCCGTCGCGGAGTATTCGTGCCGATGAAATGAATGGTCTGCGGAAACGCGCCCATGATATTTACCTCTTTCCGTGATTGTTGCGGTAACGCTAACGCCTGTTACAATCAGTGCAAGACCGCATCTTTGATGATGGTCAAATCAAAAGTCCATGAATTAGCGGGAAAACCGGCATGCAATCAAAAAACGGTTCCAGTGTGCATGGAAGCGAAACCAGCGAGGTGGTGCTGCTCCACCGCCTGCTGAAGTTGACCAACCGATTGATGGCGCCGTTCTCCACCCATCTTTCACATCGCTACAAGATCAGCGTGAACGAGTTTCGCCTGCTGATGACGATCGGCTCCCTCGGGCGCACGGCCAGCCACGAAGTGGCGGACCTGACCGGCGTGAACGCCATGAGCATCAGCCGCGCCGTGGCCACGTTACAGAACCACGGCCGCATCGTGGTGGAGCGGGACGAGGGCAACAAGCGGCGCAAGTGGCTCAGCCTGTCGGACGAGGGCAGGCGATTGTATGAAATCATGCGGCCGCAATCAGCAAACGTGGCACATTACCTGTTCAGCAAACTGGAGCCGACCGAACTGGAAGGCTTCGCCAGTATCGTGGAACGCCTGATCGAACGGCTGGACGCCGAAGACGAGGATGGCAATTCCGTCTTCCTTGAACGCACAAAACCAGCGGAGTGAATATGACCGACGAACAGCGCCGCGCGATCGAGGCCGATGTTACCCGCCTGATCCACGAATATGTGTGGGCCAATGATGCGCAGGACTGGGAAAAATGCGCTTCGCTTTACATCGAAGACGCAATCTTCCGCCGGCCAAGCGGCGGCGATCCGGTGGTGGGGCGCGACGCCATCCTCGGCAGCTTCACCGCCCGCCCGCCCCGTTCGCAGCGCCATGTCATGGCAAATACGCTGGTGGATGTGGTGAGCGAGGCCGAGGCCACGGCAAGGTCCGTCATCGTGCTTTACATGGGTGACGCTGGCGAGGGCGGCCTGCCGGTGCAGGATGACAGGTCTCCGCTGATCGGCACGTTTGAGGACCGCTGCGTGCTGACAGATGAAGGCTTGCGCTTTGCAGAGCGGACAGGCGGGCTGGATTTCAAGCCCTGACCTTTGTCGCCTGCGCCTCCATTGCCTGCCGCCGTTTCAGCGCGGCCGGCACAAGGAGCGCCACGACTACGCAGGCAAGAGCGGGCAGGGCGGCAACGCCAAGAAATGTCTGCGCAGGAATGTTGTTCGCCAGCATCCATCCGCCCAGCGGCGGACCGGCAAAGGCACCAAGACGCGCAACCAGCACTCCCATCCCCACCGCGCTGGAAAGCAGGTGCGGCGGGAAAAGATAGGCGCACAGGCCGGGCAGAACCATTCCGCCCGCGCTTGCCCCGCCAACGCCAACGCACAGCAGGATCGTCCAGGCCAGCGGGTCGGGCGCGGTGACGTAAACACCGGCGAAGCACAGCGCCATCGCGCCGAACAGCACGATCAGTGTCCATGCCTTGTGCCAGCGATCCAGCAGCAGGCTGGCGGCGATGCCGATGGCAAGACCCGCCAGTTGCACCACGCCCGAAACGCGGGCGGCGGCATCCATGCTCATTCCCGCTTGCGGCAACACGGTGGGAAGCCAGCTGTTCAGCAGGTAGAGATTGAGGGCATTGAGCGCCAGCATCGTGGCAAACACGGCAAAGGGGAATATCCACAGGCTGGAGAACAACACCAGTTGCGGCAATCGAGCCCGTTTGGCTGCAGGATCCTGCTCCGCCGAGGCGGGGCGCTCTCCCGACAGGATAAACTGCAGGGCAATGGCAAGAGCTATCGCAAGAATGGAAGGAGCAATGAATAATCCCGGCCAGCCGCCGATGTCTATTATCTCTGGCGCGGTCAGGCCCGCGATGGCGATGCCAAGCGGAATACCGGCGGACACCACCGCCATGATTGTTGCGCGCAGCCTGTCCGGCGCAAGCTCTGCCGACAATGCGCTGACATTGGGCAGGCACCCGCCCAGCGCGAGGCCGGTGATGAAACGCCAGACAAGAAATTCGGTGATGGAGCCGGCGGTCGAAGTGGCAAACGTGGCAAGCCCTGTGACAAGGCAGCCCACCACAATCAGCAAGCGCCTGCCAAATTTGTCGCCCAGCGGTGCCAGCAAGGCCCCGCCTGCACCAAGGCCAACCAGCAGCGCGGTGAAAACCCAGCCAAAGCCAGCTGCATCCAGCCCCATGTTGGTAAGTCGCGGTACGGCCAGCGCCATGGCCGCAATGTCAAACCCTTCCATCACGAAAACGCCGCCCAGCAGTATCAGCGATAGTGTCGCACGGGCGTTTACGGTTTTTCCGGTCTGTTCAGGCGACACGATGCAGCCCTCCGCCGCCAACCAGCACCTCGTCCCGCCCGTCCCACGGGGATGGCATACGGTATGGCACGGTCAGGAAATTCGCCTCTACCTGCTCTATCGCGCCGTCGCGGATGCGGAAAGCCTCTGCCAGGTAATAGCTGTGCGGACGGCGCACGGGGCTGGTGGCTTTCGTGCCATCGGTAAGCTCGTATTCCCCGATGCGGCCCGAATGATCGATAAAACCATAGGCCAGCACGATTCCGCGCTCTGTATCCACCAATGGATAGCGGCGGGCGCGCAGATCATCGTCATACCGATACCAGCCAAGTGCGAATTGCTCCTCACACGCCAGGCGCGCGACGGGCAGGGGAAAGTCTTCGTTATTGGTGGTCTGCACGCCGTTTTCCACGCGATTGCAGTGCGGCCAAAACCGAGTTTTTATCGTGCCGTCATTGCGCTGGAGCGTGTCGAAATAGCCATCCGCTACACGCACAAGCTCCTCACGCGGGGATCGCGCTTCGTCCGCCACCAGAGCTTCCATCACGCGCTTGCGCTGAAAAAGCTGGGGGCCGAAGGGGAAGCCTTCATCCTTGTTTCGGGCCACCACGGTCTCGATCCCCGTGATCTGTCCTGCGGTAATTTCCAGCCGGACGCAGGCAGGGTTCAGCGCGTCGGTTTCCTCGACAGCGGTGAACACGGCCACCTGTCCACGCGCGACATCGGCAAAGCGCAGATCGTATTCATGCTTCGCCGTGATGGTGTTCCACAGGCCATCGCCGACAGCCAGCGCCACGTTGTTTTCGGTGTTGAACGCGTCAGCCGCGATTGGGGCGATCGAGGGATCGCGCACCGCCAGCGCCGACAGATAGGCATCCAGCACATCATAAAGTTCGTTACGCGTTTCCAAATTTCTCTCCCCGCTGTGCCCCCGTTATCGCAAGGGTCACTTGACTCAAGCGCTTGGTAGCTGAAAAGTAACGATCGTTAAAGTCGCGTCGTTCAGGCGCGTGGGAGAGGACATGGTTATGGCGGATACACCGCTGCCACCCGGAATGTCGGCCATGCGGCTGGATGCATTGCGCGCCGCGCTGGAACAGGCGCTGGGCGCGAGCAAGGTATTTTTCGAACCGCTGGACCAGCGATCCTATCAGGACAAGTTTGCCGTAGATGATGCCGCGCACCATCCCGCGGGGGCCGTATCGCCCGAAACGGTGGAGGAAATTCAGGCGGTGGTGCGGATCGCCAATGAATACCGCCTGCCGATCTTCCCCATCGCGCGCGGCAAGAATCTTGGTTACGGCGGCACGGCCCCGGTGCTGACGGGCAGCGTCGTGCTGGACCTGTCACGCATGAAGAAGATCGAGTTCGACGAAGAGCAGGGCACTGTCCTGCTGGAGCCGGGCGTCGGCTTCTACGATCTTTACGATTACATCCAGCGCAACAATCTGCCCTACTGGCTCTCCACCCCCGGCAACAGTTGGGGCAGCGTAATGGGCAACGCGCTTGATCGCGGCGTGGGCTATACGCCCTACGGGCAGCACACAGAAAACATCTGCGGCATGGAAGTGGTTCTGGCCAATGGCGAGGTCGTTCGCACCGGCATGGGCGCATTCGAGGGCGCGCCCACATGGCAGGCCTACAAATACGGTTTTGGCCCCGGATGGGACCAGATGTTCGTGCAGTCCAACTTCGGCATCGTCACGAAGATGGGCATGTGGCTGATGCCGGAGCCCGAAAGCCTGATGGGCATGGATGTGGAGTTCGACCGGCCCGAAGATCTGAAGGTGATGGTGGACACAATCGCTCCGCTGCGCCGCGAACGGCTGCTGACCCAGTCGCCCAGCATCGGCAACTGGATGCGCGCTGCCGCCGTGCTGACCACGCGCGACCAGTGGACGGACGAGCCGGGCGCGATCTCGGATACCGTGATCGATGCCATCCGCAAGCAGTTCAACATCGGCTGGTGGGGCGTATCCTTGCGCCTTTACGGGCGGGAAGATGTGAACAAGGCCGCTTACAAGGTGCTGGAGGAGGCGATGGGCAACGCCGCCCCCATGTCGATCAAGCCGACATCGTGGCGCAAGGGAGAGCCACTGGAATACACCGGCTGGACCGGCACACCGATGACATTCCCGATGCAGAACGTGAACTGGTACGGCGGGCGCGGCGGGCATATCGGCTTCTCCCCCATCATCCAGCAGGATGGTGACAAGGCACTGGCGCAGTTCAACCGGACCTATGCCCGCTATCAGGAATACGGCATGGATTATCAGGGCAGCTTCGCCTTTGGCGAGCGGCACATGGTGAATGTGAATGCGATGATTTTCGACAAGGACAGCCCGGAAATGATGGCCAAGGTCGATCCGTTCTTCCGGGCGCTGGTGGCCGATGCGAAGGAACAGGGATACGGCGAATATCGCACGCATCTGGATTACATGGATCTTGTCGCCGACAGCTATGATTACAATGGTGGATCAATCAATCGCATGAACGAGGCCGTGAAGGACGCGCTTGACCCCAATGGCATCATCGCGCCGGGTAAAAGCGGTATCTGGGGCAGCGCCTACAGGCAGGAGCGCCAAGCGTGAAAAAGATCAACATGAAACGGATCGGCATGAAGCGTATCGGTTTGATGGCGGGCGCAATCTCGCTGGCAGGCTGCACGGGCATGGCACTGGCGCAAAGCGCCGCTGGCATAGACGACGAGACGGAGGCTGCGGCGCAACGGCAGGGCGGACCGCCACCCATGCCGCAACCCGTAACCATGGCACAGCGTCCCGATGCCACGGGCGGGGAGGCGCTTTATGTCGAATACTGCGCCATGTGCCACAACGCCAATGGCATGGGCACGGGCCTGCTCGCCCGCCGCCGCGAAGTTGCTTTGCTGGAAGAACGGGGCGATCTTGCCGCAGTTTTCGTGGTGATTGCCGCACGCGGTGGCATCGGCAATATGCCCGCCATCCCAAGGGGCGAAGTGACCGACGCGGATTTGCAGGCTATCGCCGGTTATCTTGCCGCTGGCCCGCATGAGGTGATGCCGTGAAGCTGACCCGCAGAACCGTAATCGCCGGAGCCGCCGCCATACCGGCAGTTCTTGGACTGGAACGTGTCGCAGCGGGGGATGGTACGTCCGGCACTATCTTCGTTTACGACAAGTCATTGCCCGAGGCGGAACGTGGCCGGGCAGCCGCGATCAGCGCCGGTCAGCAGGCTCGTGCAATCGGCGGCGATACCGTGCGTTTCGCCAGAGAGGTTGTCTCACGCCATCCCACGCGCATTAGCGGGCTTAGCCGACAGGCCGATGCCGTGCTGATCGAGGATGTCGCGGCGGAAGAGGGCTATGTCCTGGTGACGCAGGATGTCCGCGGTGCGCAGATCAGCTGGCAACTCGTCCGCCGCGCCTGACTATTTCCTGATGATCAGCGAATCGGGCCGCTTGCGCGGTTTCCATTCGCCGTGACCGGGAAAGCGTTCCAGCACCTGGCCGTCCCACAGGCGCACGATGCGCGTCTGGAAACGCCACTTGCCGTCATCGCCCTTTACGGCGTGATCATCATACCAGCCGCAAAACCGCAGCTCGTATGGCGGCTCGTCGTGACACTCTGTGACAAAGGCGAAGCCGCGCATTTTTACGCTGCCGTCGTCTTGCGGAAAATACTGCACCTGCGTGACGTGGTGCTGCCTGCCGGGAAAACCGGGTGCGCCCGCGTAATGCGCCATCAGGCCGCGAATTCCCTCGTGCCCGCGCCATACATCCGGGTTCTCGAACACCTCCTCGCTCATCAGGCAGTCCTGGGTAAAGCATTCCACCAGCCCATCGGCATCGCCTGTGTCCAGCGCCCAGCTGTAAGCGGCGATCAGGTCTTGCAGGCCAAGCCGGTCTTCAATCGAAACAGTCATTATCATCTCTCCCTTAATGTTGCACCAATCGTAACAGTCGTTATGATGACCGCAAGCGGCCAGCAACACGAAGCGGCGGCACAAGGGAGAGATTCGTGGGAAAAATCATCGTATCCGGCGCGTCCGGCCAATTTGGCCATGCGGCTGCTTCACAACTTCTCGATCAGGGTGAGGACATCATTGCCCTGTCGCGCAACACCGACAAGCTGGCCGATCTGGCGCAGCGGGGCGCAGAAGTGCGCGCCGCCGATTTCGACAGCCCTGATGGTCTTGAAGACGCGATGGCCGGCGGTGAGAAACTCCTGCTGATCTCCACCACGATGGTGGGAGAGCGCCCCCGCCAGCACGGCAATGCCATCACTGCGGCAAAGGCTGCCGGTGTGAAGCACATCGTCTACACCTCCATCATCGACGGCGGAAACGGCGATCACCCCGCGGTGGAGCAGCACGATCATTACGCCACGGAACAGCTTTTGCGCGATTCCGGCGTGGCGTTCACGATCCTTTACAACAGCCAGTATTCCGAGGCGATTGCGACCGCGATGGTGATCCCTGCGCTTACTGCAGGGTCCAAGCCGGACAATTGCGGCGGGGGCAAGATCGCCTTTGTAAGCCGGGATGATTGCGTGCGCACAGCCGTGGCCGTGCTGACGCAGGGCGGGCGTGAGAACACCACCATTAATGTGACCGGGCCGGAGCTTCTCACCGTACCCGAGGCGATGGCGATGGCATCGCAAATGGCGGGCAAGCCTATCGAACTGGTGCCTGTTACGGATGAGCAGATGTATGAATATTTCGATTCACTGGGCGTTGCCCGCAAGGCCGCAGACGTTGATGTCAACGGCCCGATTCCCTGGGCCAGCGAAGGCATGGTCACGTTCGGTCAGGCCATCCGCGAAGGCTATTTCGACGTACAATCCGACGCGGTGGAGCGCATTACCGGACAGAAGCCGCGCACGCTCAAATCCGTATACGAACAATACCAAGGGGCATGGCCCGCATGAACCGCTTTCTCGCACTCACCGCCGTAATAGGGCTGTCCGCTTGCACCGCTGCGGCTGTTTCCGAACCTGAAACCGCAACGCCGCTGGCCGCGAAGGATATGCCGCTTGGCGCGGGCGAGAATTGGGACAATCCCGGCGGCGACTGGGGCGAAAGCCGCTTTTCGCGGTTGGAGACGATTAATCCCGCCAATGTCAGCCGCATGGGCCTTGCGTGGGAATACGATCTTGGCACCGTCCGCGTACAGGAGGCCACGCCCGTCGTGATAGACGGGGTAATGTACACCTCCGGCAATCTTGGCCGCGTCTACGCGCTGAATGCCGTGACGGGGCAGGAATTGTGGACCTTCACGCCAGAGCTGGACATGCAGGTGAACCGCTATGCCTGCTGCGATCAGGCCAATCGCGGCGTCGCCGTGGCCGATGGCAAGGTGATTGTCGGCGCGCTGGACGGCAAGCTGTGGGCGCTGGACATGGCAACGGGCGCACCTGTGTGGAGCGTGGATACCATCGTCGATCACACGCGCGGCTACACCTCCACCGGCGCGCCCGAGGTGGCGGGCGATCTGGTGATAATCGGCAATGGCGGCTCCGAATATGACGCGCGCGGCTATGTGACCGCCTATAATATCGCTGATGGTGCGCAGGCGTGGCGTTTCTTCACCA
>JBASBA010000037.1:0-8351 GCA_049650885.1 Alteraurantiacibacter sp.
GCACTGGGATCATACAGCGCGCGCACGGAATTGATCAGCTTGTAGAACGGCGCGCGGATATTAATGCGCAGTTCGATTGGCAGGTCTGCAATCACCCGCGTGATGATGTTGCGTTCAGCCGTCTCACCCTGCCCGATCCCGACGAACCGCACCTGGGTGGCCAGCTCACCCGTCAGCGGGCCGTGCATCGTGATCGTCATGCTGTCATACCTCAGATCGCGCAAGGCGGAGAATGCCAGATTGCCGAAGAAGCCGATATCCTCGTAAGTCAGCTCACCCACGTATGAAATGTGCCCGCCGGGCGGGCGCGAACTGAGCTGCCCGGCTTCCAGCCTGCCATTGCCCAATTCATCGAAGATAATTGGCACGGTGCCGTCAAATATGCCCGACGCCGCCAGATTGCCCAGTTCCATCTGCTCAACGAACCGTGATGCCTCCAGGCCCTCTATCACCAGCAAATAGGTTCGCACCTCTTCCACGCCAAGCCGAAGATTGACCGGGCGCAGGCTGAGCGTGCCGCCCATGAAGGGCCAACTACCGCCCTCTATTGCCAGTACCTCGCCATTACGAAGCTGAAAGCTCACTTCGCCGTCCAGCACTTCGATCCCAGGATTCACCGCCTTGATAGCAATGCGTTGGTCTGGCGCAGTGGTGAGGCCCAGCAGGTCAGTGAATACAACCGTGCCGCTGGCTCCGCGAACAGGGCCGAACGCTGCCGCCAGATCCAGCGAATCACTGGAGAACGAGCCTGTCGATTTGACGCCTGCCGCGCTCCAGTCAATGCGACCGTTTCCGGCAATCGTGCCTTCCACATTGCTGACCACGCCCAGCGCAAGGCAGGTCAGCCCGCGCGGTCTGCGTTGATCGGCAGCGGTGCCGTTCAGGCATTGTGCGGCGGTTGGCGCGGGCTGCAATTCATCATCGAAGGTAATGCCGCGCACCAGAAGATCGGCGTGGCCGGTGCCTGCTGCAAGATTGTGCACGATAGTCACATTGCTGAGGGCGCGGTCAGTCACCGGTTCCCGCAGCACTACATCGGCCTCGATCAGACTGTCGAACAAGGACAGCGAGGCATCGCGGGCTACCACGGGCTGGAACCTGGCACTTTCCTGCCTGTCCTCAACCCGCAGCGCGGTTTCCTCTATCTCCAGGCGATCATCGACATAGCGCCAATTGCCCGACGCATCGAAGATGTCGAGCGGAACGGAGGCAAGAAAAATGTCGGCGCCGACAAATTCGCCGCCAATCGAATCCGCCGACAAATCCGCGCGCAGGTCCGTAATGGTGAACCGCTGTGCGCTTCCGACAGGCCCGAGTTCGATATCAAGATTGCGCGCTGCCATCGTACCGGGCCATGCAACGCCCAGCGGGCCGGATCGCAAACGAATCGGCGTTTCGGCCAAGGTGCCGGTAAGGTTCAGCGCATTGGTGCCAGCGGCGAACTTCAGGCCATTGTTGCCATAGCGCAGAATTGGCTGGCCAGATTGCGGGCATAAGGTGAGTGACTGGCGGCCCAGCGAAAGATTAGCGAAGGTCAGGCGGTCGAATCGCAAATCGCGGCAACCGCGCCAGAGGGCAAATTCGCCGCCAGCGGAAATCGTAGCATCCAGCGGCAGGTTCAATCCATTGACAAACCCTCCGGGCAGCGCGCCGCTCGCCAGCGCACGGCCATCCAGCGCAATCTGACCGCCGCGCCCCTGCATCAGGCGCAGACGGGGTAATGCAAGGCTGGCGTTGCCCGCCGCATATTCGGCCATTGCCATACGCAGTTCCAGCGCTCCGCTCCCCGCCTGCTCCATTCTGCCGGTGATGTTTGGCAAACCAGCGCCGCCAGTCTGGAAATTGCCGGAGAAGAAAGGAATCCCGCTATTATCAGCACTTTGGCCTAACGCTAGCTGGCCACGCGACAATGCCAGCATCGTGGCCCCGCTTGCGCCGCGCAGCGACGCCTGCGGTATTGAAACGCTGGTGCGATCGTCCAGACGGCGTGCCGTAACGCTGGCCTCAAGCGAGCTGCCGCGAAGTTCGGCACGCAGGCCCTGTTCAAACTTTACCAGCAATGGCTGGAGCAAAGTATCAGCTCCGGCCGTTCGCGCGCTGGCAAGGGTGGCCAGAAGTTGATCACCCATCTCCAGGTTTTCGCCGGCAAGGTCGGCTTCGATTTCCACCTGCTTGAAACTGCCCAACGCCCGCAGCCGCCCTTCCACCGAAAGAGAAGCGATAGCGGCATAGGGCGTGAGAGCATCGGTCGCGGTAACGTCGTAACGGATATTCAGATCGCTATCATGCCAGGTGAATCCCCCTTCTCCCCGCATGGCGGCCTGCATGTTGTCCATGCGTACCGAACCCGAAACGAATGCGATATCACCCTCGTATTCGGCCAGATTGCGCTCTGCCTGCAAATCCAGTTCCACGCCCGTGTCTCGAATGGCGAGGCCATTTGCTTTGCACTCCATCGCGGCGAAGCGCACAGGCCCGTGGAATTCGGGCCGCTCTGCATCAATGGAAACCGTTCCGAACAGCGTTGCATCTTGGGCCGAGCATCCACCCATAGACAGGTTAGGGCCAACAGCTGCCAGCACACCGGCAAAACCGCCACGCAAATGGCCGCTGCCGCTCAGCTTGAGGCCGACGCGGCCGTAATCCGTTTCCATCAACGCACGGCCATCGTCGATGGCGAGATTCAACGCAGGAAATTCGAATGGTCCCTCGCCCCCTGTGAAGATGAGAGGGTCGAGCGTACCGAAACTGGGTACCCCATCGCGAACTGTGCCGAACAGGCGCGGTCTTATCAGGCGTATTTCTCTGATGTCGGGCAGGCCAAATCGCGGAGTTATCACCACCTCCATGCGCTCCACAGTCAGGTCTGGCCTGTCGGGATCGCCCACCACGATATTGGACAAAACCTGCTTGTCGGGCGATATGCTGTCGACTGTATAGGTTGCTGGAATCCCGGCATCTTCCAGCGTGTCTGCGATGACATTGTTGGCAATCCGCTCTCGCTGAAACCATGCGAGCGCAACGGCGACCATGAAGAGGACAATGACCACGCGCAGCAGGTTGCGCAAAAAGCGGCGCTTGCGCCCGGACGGGCGCGCATCAACTGTTTCTTGCGAACCCTGCACCATCACTGTGGACACTTGCGCGAGTGCGATGACAAAGGCAAGGCAATGAAAGCTTGAAGGGGCGCAAGGGGCCACGTGGCGCAGGACACTCAAATTACAGCGAAATCAGGCGCGGCCAATTCCGGCGCGGCCAATTCCGGCGCGGCCAATTCCGGCGCGGCAGGCCATCGCGCACGGCTGCGCGAACGGCTGCTGGGTGGCGGTGCGGAAGCGCTGGCCGATTACGAGGTACTGGAATATCTGCTGTTTGGTGCGCTGGCACGCGGCGATACCAAGCCGATGGCTAAGGCGCTGCTGGCGCGATTCGGCACACTGGCTGGCGTGCTGAATGCAGAGCCGCCCGCGCTGAAGCAAGTGAAGGGCATAAGTGATGCCAGCGTGGCGCAGATCAAAATCGCTGCGCTGGTAGCCCGTCGCATGGCCCGCAGCGCGGTGCAGGACAAACCGGTTCTGGGCAGCTGGCAGGCGCTGCTGGACTACCTCGCCATCGATATGGCGCATCTGCATACCGAACGGGTGCGCGTGCTCTATCTCAATGCCAAGAACAGGCTTCTGCTGGATCACCATTTCGGCGATGGCACGGTGGACGAGGCGGCCATTCATCCGCGTGAGGTTATCAAGCGCGGCCTGGATCTTGGCGCCTCCGCCATGATCCTTGTCCACAATCACCCCAGCGGCGATCCAGAGCCAAGCCGCGCCGACATCCAGATCACGAAGCAGATTGCGGAGGCGGGCAGGCCGCTGGGCATCATGGTGCACGATCACGTGATTGTCGGACGCGAAGGACATGTCTCGATGCGCGCGAAAGGGCTGATCTGAAGCGACTGGGTTTTCCTGAAATCCTGACGATGAAGGTCATGAAGCTGCAAGAAAAGCGCACGCCCGAAAGAAGCGACAGGTCTGGCGCACCTTGCCAATTGCAGGCTCAGGCCCTAGCCGCGCAGCCATAATTACAACTTGTATTATTCCGGAGTTCACGATGGTCCCCCGCTATTCCCGCCCTGCAATGTCAGCGATCTGGGAGCCGGAAACGAAATACGAGATCTGGTTCCTGATAGAAGCCCACGCCACGCAGAAGCTGGCCGACCTTGGTGTGGTGCCCGAAAGCGGCGCCAAGGCACTGTGGGACTGGTGGGCCACCAACCCCAGGATCGACGTTGCTGCTATCGACGAGAAGGAGCGCGTGCTGAAGCACGACGTAATCGCCTTTCTCGATTGGGTGGCAGACGAAGTGGGGCCGGAGGCACGCTTCATGCACCAGGGCATGACCAGTTCCGATGTGCTGGACACCACCCTTGCCGTACAACTGGTGCGGGCCACCGATATCCTGCTGGAAGATCTGGACAGCCTGCTGGATGCGCTGAGGGGCCGCGCGCAGGAGCATAAATATACCGCCACCATCGGCCGCAGCCACGGCATCCATGCAGAGCCGACCACCTTCGGCCTGAAGCTGGCTCAGGCCTATGCCGAGTTCGATCGCTGCCGCAGCCGCCTGCAGGCAGCACGCAAGGAAATCGCCACATGCGCCATTTCTGGCGCGGTGGGGACGTTCGCGAATATCGACCCTAGTGTTGAGGAATATGTCGCCGAAAAGCTTGGTCTGGTTGCCGAGCCTGTTTCCACGCAGGTGATCCCGCGCGATCGCCATGCCATGTACTTCAGCGTGCTGGCTGTCATCGCTTCTTCGATGGAACGGCTGGCGGTTGAGGTGCGTCATCTGCAACGCACCGAAGTGCTGGAAGCCGAGGAGTATTTCTCACCGGGCCAGAAGGGTTCGTCGGCAATGCCGCACAAGCGCAATCCGATCCTGACGGAGAACCTTACCGGACAGGCCCGCATGATCCGCGGTTATGCCCTGCCCGCGCTGGAAAACGTGGCATTGTGGCATGAGCGGGACATTTCACACTCCAGCGTGGAAAGGTTCATCGGGCCTGATGCCACCATCACCCTGGACTTCGCGCTGGCCCGCCTTACCGGCGTGGTGGACAAGCTGCTGGTGTATCCGGAGCGGATGCAGAAGAACCTCG
Source organism: Alteraurantiacibacter sp. (assembly GCA_049650885.1). Classification (GTDB taxonomy): domain Bacteria; phylum Pseudomonadota; class Alphaproteobacteria; order Sphingomonadales; family Sphingomonadaceae; genus Alteraurantiacibacter. The sequence goes on from JBASBA010000037.1 coordinate 5,153, forward strand.
ACAAGATGGGCGGCCTTGTTCACTCCCAGCGCGTCCTGCTGGCGCTTACCCAGGCGGGCATTACCCGTGACAACGCCTATCGTCTGGTGCAACGCAACGCCATGAAGGTGTGGGAATCGGACGGACAGATGTCACTTCTGGAACTGCTGAAAGCAGACGAGGAAGTGAAGGCCGCGATGACGGACGACCAGCTCGAAGAGAAGTTCAATCTCGATTACCACTTCAAGCATGTCGATACGATTTTCGACCGCGTTTTCGCAGACTGACCGGCGCACCCTTTCCAAGCCGGAAGGGAGCGCGTAGCATCCTCTGCAAATGGTCAAGGACAGGAAATAATCCATGCAAATCGTTCGCACAGTCGTCTGGGTGCTGCTGCTGGTAGGCCTGCTGCTATTCTCCATCGCCAACTGGGATCCCACCGTCACTGTGCGCATCTGGCAGGGCATCGTGGTCGATACCAAGATACCGGCCATCGTAATCGTATCCTTTGCCATCGGGTTCATACCGATGTGGCTATACCACCGCGCCAGCAAGTGGCGTTTGCAGCGCAAGGTGCAAAGCCTCGAGAACGCTGCCCGCACCACTGCCGCAACGCCGGTTGCACGGCCTGATGGCGAGGAAGAGCGGACCGCGACTGCAATCCGTCACGATCATGTAAATCATACTGAGGGAGAAACGCCACTGCGTCCCTCCACCGAAGACAATCATGTCCGCGATACCGCACCGGCCCGCGACATTGACGGGGACGAACGCTCGGCCCGCGACATCGACGGAGACGAGCGCAACATATGAGCAATCCCGTCTATCTCGCTCTCGACCTGCCGCAGCTTGATGAGGCGAAATCCCTGGTAAGCAAGGTGAAGGGCCACGTCGGCGGGGTGAAGCTGGGTTTGGAGTTTTTCTGCGCCCACGGCATCCACGGCGTGCAGGAAATCGCGCACCTCGGTTTGCCGATGTTTCTCGATCTCAAACTGCACGATATCCCCAACACCGTGGCGGGCGCGATGCAATCGCTGCATGTGCTGGAACCTGCCATCATGACAGTGCACGCCAGTGGCGGGCGCGCGATGATGGAAGATGCGAAGGCCGCTGCGGGAGAAAACACGAAAGTCGTCGCAGTTACTATGCTCACCAGTCTGGACGAGAGGGATCTGGAACGAACCGGCGTGTCGGGCACACCGCACGATCATGTCATGCGTCTGGCTGATCTGGCGCAGGAGAGCGGGCTGGATGGCATCGTGTGTTCCGGTCAGGAAGTGGGTTATGTGCACAAGCAGTGGAGGAACGGCTTCTTCGTCGTCCCCGGCCTGCGCCCGGGCGGCAAGGCCACCGGCGATCAGAAGCGCGTGGTCACTCCGCGTCAGGCGCGCGACGATGGCGCATCTGTTCTGGTGATTGGCCGCCCGATCAGCCGCGCTGCCGATCCCCGGCAGGCCGCCCGCGATATCGAGGCGACGCTGTAGAAATTCTCCGCAAGCGCGGTGCCTTAACCCTTCCCCAACCATCATAGCCCCAGTAGATGGGTTCTATGGCCGACATGCTCATCAAAATCTGCGGACTCTCGACAGAGGCTTCCATCGACGCTGCTGTAGAGGCGGGTGCGACTCACATCGGCCTTGTCCATTTCGAGAAATCGCCGCGTCATGTGTCCATCGAAGACGCGGCAAAGCTGCGGGCGCGTGTTCCCAACACCATCAAGGTGGTGCTTTTGACAGTCGACATGGGGCCAAAGCCCACCACAGAGGCCTTGCAGGAAATTCAGCCTGATGTGCTGCAACTTCACGGACAGGAAAAGCCGGAATGGATTTCCCTGATTCGCCAGAACTCGGATCTGGAAATCTGGAAAGCGGTGGCCGTGAAAGACCGCGCCTCGCTGGAACGGGCTGCGAAATTCAAGGATTGCGCGCATCGCCTGCTGTATGATGCCGCTGGCGGCGCATTGCCGGGCGGCAACGGTCTGGCTCTTGATTGGCGGCTGCTGCTGAACCACAGGCATGTTTTGCCCTGGGGGCTGGCGGGCGGATTGAACGCCGCCAACGTGGCGGATGCCATCCGCTACACCGGCGCACCACTGGTGGATGCATCCTCCGGCGTGGAAAGCGAACCGGGTGTGAAGGACGCCGCGAAGATCAAGGCATTCTGCGAGGCGGCAAGGTCCGCGCGTGCCGAGGCTGCGTAGCCAACACACTGGCCCTTAGACTCGCTGGACTTGGGCGCAGGCCTCTGCCAATCGCATCGGCATGACCGAGAGCAAACCAAATTCCTTCCGCAATCAGCCGGACGACCGCGGCCATTTTGGCCAGTTCGGCGGTCGCTATGTCGCCGAAACGCTGATGCCGCTGATCCTGGATCTTGAGCGCGAATATACCGCCGCCAAGGCAGACGACAGCTTCAAGGCCGAGTTCGATGACCTGCTGGAACATTATGTCGGCCGCCCCAGCCCGCTCTATTACGCGCCCCGCATTACAGAGGAATTGCGCAAGGACGCGCCCGAAGGAAAAGGCGCGCAAATCTGGTTCAAGCGGGACGAGTTGAACCACACCGGCGCGCATAAAATCAACAATTGTATCGGCCAGATTCTGCTCGCGCGCCGCATGGACAAGACGCGCATCATCGCGGAAACCGGCGCTGGCCAGCACGGCGTGGCCACCGCCACCGTATGCGCGCGCTTTGGCCTGCCCTGCACCATCTTCATGGGCGCAACCGATGTAAAGCGTCAGCAGCCCAACGTGTTCCGCATGAAGCTGCTGGGCGCAGAGGTTGTGCCCGTCACCAGCGGGCGGGCCACGTTGAAGGACGCCATGAACGAGGCGCTGCGCGACTGGGTCGCCAATGTGCATGACACGTTCTACATCATCGGCACCGCCGCAGGACCGCATCCCTACCCCGAGCTTGTCCGCGATTTCCAGAGCGTGATCGGCAGGGAAGCGCGCGCGCAGATGCTGGAACGCACCGGCCGCCTGCCAGACCTGCTGGTGGCCGCAATCGGTGGCGGCTCCAACGCCATCGGCCTGTTCCACCCCTTTCTTGACGATCCATCGGTCAAGATGCTGGGGGTGGAAGCCGCAGGCCGCGGTCTTGATGGCGATGAACACGCCGCCAGCCTCGCAGGCGGCTTTCCCGGCATCCTCCACGGCAACAAGACCTACCTGTTGCAGGACGAAGACGGCCAGATCACCGAGGGGCACTCGATCAGCGC
>JBASBA010000038.1:0-3153 GCA_049650885.1 Alteraurantiacibacter sp.
AAGGGGTGGACCCGCCCGGCACGCTGATCGCCACCGGCGTGTCACTTTCCGCCAATTCCCTGCGCAGCACGGTTTCAATAAAGCCCGCAATTCTGCTGTCGCTGGCATTTTCCACGATTTCAATATCTGTCATTTACGCATGCCTATACGCAAAACCGCCACGGTGCGAGGGGCAACGTGGCGGTTCGGCTTACCTGTCTGAGAGGGCTTTATTTCAGCGTCGAGGCAAGAAACCAGACGCGCTCCTCCGCCATGTCCGTCCAGTCATCCAGCAGACCGTCTGTGGCATTGTCACCCGCCTTCTCGGCATGTTCCTTCAAACCCTTCAGACGATCGACAACCTTCTGATTATCGTCGCGCAGTTCACGCAGCATGGCATCAGGTTCAAGGCTGGTATCGTCCTGATCGGCAATTTGCGTATGCTTGGAAACGGATCCGATCGAGGTCAGCGTCATCGCGGCGTTCTTGCGCACACGTTCTCCGATAGCGTCGATCTGGTCGCGGATCTCGATTGCCTGCTCGTCAAACAGCAGGTGAAGATCGCGGAAGCGTGGCCCCGTCACATGCCAGTGGAAGTTCTTGGTTTTGAAATACAACGCCATGTGATCGGCCAGCAGGCCATTCAGTCCTTCGATCAGCGCGGTTTTCGAATTGTCTCCGGCGGTACTCATGCAAACACGTCCTTTGTCGTATATCTGTTCAACTGACCAACAGACAACGAACCCAGACGTTTCATGCTTTGCGCTAATTACGGTGATCGCCTAAACCGATCAATCATTCGATCAAATCGCGGAAAATACGATGATAGCCGCAGCGGCCAGCAGGGCCACGCCGACTGCAATTCGTATCGGCTTCAACGGCAAGGCCTGCCAGTCGTCCCCCGCCACGATCGCGGCCCCCAGCACCGCAATTGCACCCAGTGCACCACCACCCGCCGCCAGCAGCGGTTCGCCCGTCGCGATGGCGAGGGACAGGATGATGAAGCCGCTGGCATCGGTAACCATGCCCAGCAGCAGCACCAGCGTGATGGCCCCCATTGATCGGGTGGGCTCGCGCGGTTTGGCAGGTGCAGACCGCAGCAGCACCTCGCCCGCCGCCAGAGCCAGCGCCAGGGATACCACCAACGGCTTCACCTGAGGCCGGATCAGTGGCGAAAGCTCCTGCGCAATCCACGCTGCCAGCCCCGCACCGCCCAACGCCGCCAGCAACACCGTGATAAACAGCGGCCCCGCCCAGCCCAGCCCCACGCGCAAACGCGCCACGCGAATGGCATCCTGACCGGCCAGCATGGCAGCCGCAACTGCAACGAAGGTAAGAAAGAACGCAGGCATCGCCGCCCCTATAGAACAAAGCAGTCAAGGCGTCATTCCCGCCGCAACCGGCAAGGTCATCGGTGTGAAAGCCTGCAATGCGAGCAAGCAGTGTCGCCCGCCCAACCCAGCGGAGAAAGAACCGCCACTGCTGCGCCTATCTATGCACAGCCCCGGATCGCGAGCCTAAGCCCACCGACACTATCGAGGTATCGCGCAAGGTAGCATGACCTCAGAGAACGCTAGATGATCGCTTCACTTCCGGCTTAATCAAATTTGCGGGAAGCCGGCGATGGAGCGGTGAAGGGAAGCCAATAGGTTAATTACGCAACTGAATAAATTGCACTTTTCCTAACTCGCGAAATAAAAGGCCCTCAATCTGGCCCCCACCTGCCCGCGCTTCTGTCGAAAAACCCGGGATTTAGAAGGACCGTCGCGCCGATCGCATCCGCTCGTAATTAGCCTGCTAGGTGTCGGTTGTCACCGGACGGTATTGGCAACTCGAATGTGAGTAGAGCGCGGCTTCTAGAGACAGAGGGCATAAGAATTCGGTGGATCGCAAACAACTCGCTTGTCGATCGGAAATCATCATGTAATTTCAATTGTGCTGAGCAAGTGAAGCCATTGTATCCTCCTGATGTCTGCCGTTGACGGCAGGAGCAGGACGGATGGGCGTGTGGCCGGCGGGCCAGGGATCGCCCGAAAGGCGACCGCGAAGCGGCGTAGGGGTAACGATTTTGTCGGACCGCAGCGTAGCGATGGGGAGGCAAAAAGGTGGGACCCTGGGTGGAGTGGATGCGACCCTGGACCGATACCAGCTGGCCGTTGGTGCAGTACTGCCCGACGGTTTTGGGGAGGCCGTTGAAGCAGGTCACCCGGTGGAACTCGCTTTCCTTGGCAGTGTAGCCGTTCTCGTCCTTGTAGGTCTTGCCGTCCTTGTCGCGTGCGGGGCGATCGGTGACGACGGTGATGCCGGTGACATTGGTGCCGCCCTTGGTCTCGCGGGTGTCCGGATCGCGGGCGATGCGGCCGGTGAGGATTGCGATATTGGTCGTGATGAAATTCCTTCAGTTCCTCAACCCGGAGACCATCTCCGGCTTGCGACTATCGAAGATATTTCAGGCTGGCTCATGTCGTCGTTCCAGCCTAACTCCCGCTTAACATTAGATTATTGAACAGTTTGGTCTGGAAACGTACGAAACTTAAACGGTCATTCCTCGTTGCACATGTAATCGTTCAGCAAGGAGTAACCCCATGTCGTCCCGCTCGCAACTCGTTAAATTCCCGGCTCTTTCCGGTGTCGCTGGCGCTGCGCTCGCCCTTTCGGGATGTGCCGCCACCAATGATTTTCAATCCACTGCGACCGAAGCCGCTTTGGTTGCAACGGGACAGGTATCGGCGCGCTCGGCTTCTGCCCCGCCTCCGCCAGTTCCGGACACGGCTCAAACCACCCCGCCCAAACCGTCCGCCGATATGCAGGCCGTGCTCGAGGCACTGGCCGCGCTGGGCGGGGAGCCTTTGACCAGCCTCACGCCAGCGCAAGCAAGGATGCAGCCGACCTTTGCCGATGCCTATGCGCGCGTCGCGCAGCAGCGTGGGATTGCGCTGAAGACCGGGGCCGTTACGACCACGGATTACAGCTATGGCTCGGACGACAAGCAGTTCGTCCGCGTTTACCGCCCCGCCGGGACCACGGCCGATGCCGATCTGCCGGTCATCGTCTATTACCATGGCGGGGGCTGGGTAATCGCGAATGTCGATGTTTACGATGCGACGCCGCGTTATCTTGCCGAGGCGATGAATGCGGTGGTGGTATCGGCCGAATACCGTCACGCGCCGGAGT
>JBASBA010000039.1:0-21865 GCA_049650885.1 Alteraurantiacibacter sp.
GAACACGAATTAGCTTGTTCGCTCTCGCATTGTTAAGGACGACCAACGATGCCGTTCGACAGAGCCACACTTAAGGCCGAAAGCTTCACTGGCTGGCCCACCTTCCCCGAACGGGCGGGCCAGCGGCGCTATACCGGCAACTGACGGGTCTATGTCTCCTTTCTACTCCGGGCGTGCTCCAGCGGCTCTCCTGCCGTCAATGCTAGGCGGTAGGCAGAAGGGTAAATCGTAGGTTGTTTCGGACAAGAAACTGCGCTGGAGACTTTCATCGCAGATGGCGCAATTATGCCGAATGGCGACCAGGAATGGCGGAAAAGCAAAGAAGTCAGCCAGAGACGGCAGTGGCACCGTGACAACAAATCTTTGTAATGGGACATAACGTGCTGATGAATGGGCCGCCAGGCGCCGGTAAGAGTCTGCTGGCAAGCTGCTTGCCCGGTATCCTGCCGCCGCTCTCCCCTGCAGAGGCACTTGAGGTAAGCATGGTGCAATCTGTTGCCGGATTGCTTGAAGGCGGGCGCATCAGCCGCTCTCGCCCTTTTCGTGCACCCCACCATTCAGCCAGCATGGCCGCGCTGACGGGCGGTGGTTTGCGCGTGCGGCCGGGGGAGGTGAGCCTGGCGCATCTGGGCATACTGTTCCTGGACGAATTGCCGGAATTTCAGCGCGCCGTTCTTGATTCGCTGCGCCAGCCGCTGGAAACGGGCAAGGTGGATGTAGCGCGCGCAAATGCCCATGTTGCCTATCCGGCGCGGGTGCAATTGATCGCCGCGATGAACCCTTGCCGCTGCGGCCACCTGGGCGATCCGGAACTGGCCTGCAGCCGCGCCCCGAAATGCGCCGTCGATTACCAGTCCAAGGTTTCCGGCCCGATGCTGGACCGCATAGATCTGCATGTGGAAGTCGATCCGGTAAGTGCGGCTGACCTTGCCCTGCCCCCGCCTGCGGAAGGCAGCGCACAAGTAGCAGCGCGGGTCTTAACGGCGCGCAAGTTACAGGTCGCGCGCGGCATCCGCTCGAACGCGGAACTGGATGATGACGCGCTGGAAGAACACGCGACACCTGACGAGGCAGGCAGAGCATTGCTGATGCAGGCAGCGGAAAAGATGCGGCTTTCCGCCCGCGCCTACACAAGGATGCTGCGCGTGGCGCGCACGATTGCCGATCTGGCCGGGTCGCAACAAGTAGGGCGCATCCATGTGGCAGAGGCGTTGAGTTACAGGCGGCAGGCTCCGCGAGCCTGATCATCGGGCAAAAGTCATCGTGCAGGTCGCCAATTTGACTTCATCTGCCGCTTGTTTAGTTTTCTTCGGGTGAAGCCGGAGATCGCAGAATGATACCCGTTAAATCAGTCTTGTTCGCAGCTGTGTTTGGTTCTGTGATCGTTGGCGGACCTTCCGTTCTTGCCCAAACCATTGGCGAGCCGCACCAAGCCGCAGAACCGCTGAATGCCGCCGCCTGGCAAAGAGAAGTTGGCAGGGAATTTTCCGCGTTCCAGCGTTTCGATGGGGTGCCCGAACTGCGCCTGGGCCTGTCAGTCGATCTGTACGGAAAAGTCCGGACCTGTCTCGCGCCACCTGCCCAGGACAGTGCGCAAGCCATCGGACAGGGCCTGAGCCCGTCGCTCGTCGAACATGCGCGATTCCGGCCCGCTCAGGATGCTGATGGCAACCCCGTCGAAAGTGTCTTTATCCTGGGCATCAATCCGACCAGGCCGGACGTGGCGGCAGATTACGCGGGCGTTCGGGTTAACTGAACGCTGTCACTGGACGACAGTTGTTTCGCAGCATTTACCCGCTTGCTCGCCTGCCAACGTCACCCGCGCTCAAGGTTTTCCCACCAATCGGCGTAGGGTGTATTGCGGGCCATGTGCCGATTGTAATCCGGCGCGCCATCGTTCCACCATACCGGTCCGCGTTCCCCAAGCGCGACTTTCGCCGCATCCACCCCGGCCCGCGCCTGCCTCAACTTTTCGGTGTCGCCCCTCGCATCGCGCACAGCACGGCGTGCATCCATCAAGTCATTTACGAAGCCTTGGCGCTCGTCCTCGCCAAGGGCCGGATTGCTGGCGCGCCAAAGGCGGCCTCTAACCACGATATACCTGTTGTCAGGCGTTTTTGGCGGCGAGGTCAGCGGCAGTCTTCCGGCTACTTCAGCATGTCTGTATCTGCATGCGGAGCATCATGTCGTTTGACAGGCTGGCCCAGCTTGTCCGGTGTTTGCCAACCCAATTCATGCCAGCTGAGATCACGGCCATCATGAGCGCGAATGGAAATAGGTGAGACCGGCAAACCATCACGGCAATCCACAAGCACCAGATCCGATGTGACATTCATCGCGTAGCGCTCTCCCCACTCGCGCAGGGCCAGCATCGCCGGCAGCAAGCCCAATCCCTTATCCGTCAGGCGGTATTCCACCTTGCGCCTGTCCGCATCGCAGGGGGTGCGTTGCAGCACACCATGCTCCACCAGATTGGCCAGACGATTGGAAAGGATGTTGCGGGCAATCCCCAGTTCGCTGGAAAATTCCTCGAAATGGCACAACCCGTTGAAGGCGGCGCGCAGTATGAGGAACGACCATCGTTCTCCCATCACCTCCAGCGCATGCGGCAGGCCACATCCAAGTTCACCAAGCGGCTCTCTGGTACCCATGCGAAATCCTGCCTCCGCAATCAATCCTACAGTCAAATACGTGAAAGCCAATAATAATTGCGATGTCGCGTCGCACACCGAAGCCCGAATTTTGGCGTGCTTTTTCGCTTACGATTTCAGGATAGCAGGCCATGGTCGCGCAGATCGGTCTCCAGCAAACTTGCATCGGTGAACACATGACCGTGCCATCCGCGCGCCTTTGCAGCGGCGATATTCTCAGCCTTGTCATCAATGAAGAACAATTGCTGCGGGGGCAGGCCGAACCGCTGCTCTGCGATCTGGTAGATTTGCGTATCGGGCTTCGCGACCTTTTCGTGGCCGGAGACCACGATGTCATCAAACCCCTGCAACATCGGTTCCCCGGCAATGAACGGGGGCCAGAAATCGGCACCAAAGTTCGTCAGGCCGAACAGGGGGGCGCCCCGTGCCTTCAATTGGCCGATTATACGCAGGGTTCCGGGAATATGCTCTGGATAGGTTTCGTCAAAGCGCGCGGCATAGGCGCGGATAAGATCGGCATGATCGGGGAATTTTTCGATCCGTTCCGGCACCATCTCGGCCAGCGCGCGGCCTTCATCCTGCTGGTGATGCCACTGCTCTGTCACGACATTGGCGAGGAACCAGTCCAGTTCCGCAGCATCGTGGATCAGCTTTTCGAACAGATACCGCAGGTTCCAGCGCACGATTACCCGACCGATGTCAAAGACCACGGCCGTCGGTTTGCCGATAACATCAGGCATGCAAAAAGCCCCCGTGGTGGCGGGGGCTTTTCAAAGACCTGTGTCGCAAGGGTGCGACACGGCGCTGTATCAGCCCTGACGGGCCTTGAAGCGACGGTTGGTCTTGTTGATCACATAGGTCCGCCCACGACGGCGAATCACGCGGCAATCGCGATGGCGGTTCTTCAGCGACTTGAGGCTGTTGCGGATCTTCATGGTTCTTTTCCCGAAAAATAATCGGCTTCGCAGATAGTCAACGATGCCGGAAATTCAAGGCGCGCGACTACGGGCGCCCCATCAGGAAGTCAAGCGTTGGCACGCATCTCGCTCAACCTTCGCTCCCACGCAAGGGCGTGAGCGACGATCGCGTCCAGATCATCATATTGCGGATGCCACGGCAGGGTCGCCTTTATGCGTGACGGATCGCAGATGAGCGAATCGGGGTCGCCATTACGGCGCGGCTTCAGAAAGCGCTGGATCGTGCGGCTCGTCGCCCGATCCACCGCGTCCAGCACATCCAGCACGGAAAATCCCCGGCCATAGCCGCAATTCATGGTCAGCGAGCGGTCAGGCTGCGCGATCAGTGCCTCCAGCGCCAGTACATGTGCAGCCGCCAGATCGCTGACATGAATATAGTCACGCACGCCAGTGCCATCCGGTGTGGCATAATCGGTGCCGAATACGTCCACGCCTTCCCGCTTTCCAAGCGCGGCTTCCACCGCCACCTTTATCAGGTGCGTCGCGCCCGCGGTGGATTGGCCGCTGCGCCCTTGCGGATCGGCCCCGGCCACATTGAAATAGCGCAGGGCGCAATAGTTCAGATCATGCGCGGCGGCCGTGTCGGCAAGCATCTGTTCGGTCATCAGTTTCGACCAGCCATAGGGGTTGATCGGTTGCTGCAGGGTAGCCTCTGTCACCGCTGGCACACCCGGAACGCCATAGGTCGCGGCGGTAGAGGAGAAGATCATATGAAGCACGCCCGCGGCCACCACCGCTTCGATAAGGTCACGGCTTTTGGCTGTGTTGTTGCGATAATATTCCAGCGGGTTATCAACGCTATCTGGCACCACGACGGAGCCTGCGAAATGCATCACGGCACTGATGTCATGTTCTGCGAAAATGCGCGCCAGCAGGGCGGTATCGGCAATATCCCCTTCAAAGAAGGCAACATCCTTGGGCACGGCAAACCGGAAGCCCGTGACGAGGTTATCTATCACTGCAACCGGCCAGCCCGCATCCCGCAGGGCCAGCACAGCGTGGCTGCCGATGTAGCCTGCGCCGCCGGTGACAAGTACAGTGCATTTGCGGTCCATCCGCCCGCCGTTAGCAGGGATTGGTAAAACGGCAATTACCCAGATACTGCAGCCGGGCACCTTTCCTGCGCTTCTTGCGTTGATAAGGTATGAGAAAACCAGCCCTTACCCTTCTTGTGGCCTGCCTGCTGCTGCCAGCCTGTGCCACGCCCGCTTATGTCTCACCTGTCGATGTTACGCGCTTTGTGAGCGATACGCCTGCATTTCTTGGGCAGGGTACGATCCAGATCGTGCCCGCCGGGGGCCTTGATGCAGACAGCCTTGAGTATGGTCTTTACCGCGAGGCCGTAAGGCTGGAACTTGAAGACCTTGGCTACCGCGTGGTGATGGTGAACGGGTCGCAGACCGCGCAGCTGGATATTGACCAATATGTGCTTGACGAGGGCAGTCGCCGTGGCCCAGTCGATGTGGGTGTCGGCGGCTCTACCGGCACATATGGTTCGGGCGTCGGCCTGGGCATCGGCATCAATCTGGGCGGACAACCATCGGAACGCATCTCGCGCGAGGTTGCTGTAAGCATCCGGGCCGCTGGTGACGACAAGAACCTGTGGGAGGGGCGCGCCGCGATGACGGCCACGGCCAACAGTGATTTCGCCGCAGATGCCGCCGCAGCACCGCGACTGGCAGACGCCCTTTTTTCGGGCTTTCCCGGAACGTCTGGTGAGACTATCTCGGTAGAATGATTACAACAGATATCAAGATCGACGCCGCTTTCGACAGTGGCAACATCGAAGTCGTTTCCGTGGACGGTGCCACCGCAAGGCTGCGTATCCCTACCGATTACAAGAGCGAGTTTGCGCAGTGGTTTCACTTCCGGGTGTCCGGCGCGGCAGGGCGAGAGCTTGTCTTGACGATCGAAAAGTTGTCAGACAGCGCTTATCCCGAAGGCTGGCCCGGGTATAACGCATGTGTAAGCGAAGATCGCCAGTTCTGGGCACGCGCCAGCAGCAGTTATGACAAGGCCGCTGGCGACGGCTCTCTGACAATCCGCTATACACCTGCATCCGACATCGTCTGGTTCGCCTATTTCGCGCCCTATTCGATGGAACGCCATGACGATGTGATTGCCGCCGCCGCAGCGAGCGAAGGCGTAGACTATCGCCGCCTTGGCGAGACGCTGGACGGGCGCACCGTGGATTGCCTGGAAATGGGCGAAGGCGAAAAGCAGGTCTGGTTCTACGCCCGCCAGCATCCCGGTGAAAGCATGGCGGAATGGTGGATGGAAGGCGCGCTGGAAGTGCTGACCGATCCCGCCGATGTCGTGGGGCGCGTATTGCGCAAGAAATGCCGTCTGCACGTGGTGCCCAACTGCAATCCCGATGGATCATTCCGTGGCCACCTGCGCACCAATGCCGATGGTGTAAACCTCAATCGCGAATGGGCAGAGCCCAGCGCGGCCAAATCGCCCGAAGTGCTGGCAATCCGCAATGCGATGGATGAGAGCGGGGTCGATTTCGCCATGGACGTCCACGGTGACGAGGCGATTGCCGCCGTGTTCCTGGCCGGCTTTGAAGGCATCCCGTCATGGACCGATGAGCAAGGCGAAAGCATGTATCGCTATCAGCGGATTCTCGAACGCCGCACGCCGGATTTCCAGACTGCCAAGGGCTACCCCAAGTCACCACCGGGCAAGGCCAACCTGGCGATCAGCACGAATCAGGTTGCCGATCGCTACGGCGCGACTGCGATGACGCTGGAAATGCCTTTCAAGGATAATGACGACTGGCCCGATGCAGAACAGGGTTGGAGCCCGGAACGCAGCAAGATGCTGGCGCGCGAATGCCTGGCTGCCCTGGCAGAATGGCTGGAAGCGGAAGAAGGCTAGGCACCCATACTTACGGTTGCACGACAACCCAGCGTAGCGGGCCGTCCCCGCCCTCACCGCGAAGGTGGGCGGTGGCGGTCCACAAGGTCCACGGCCTGCCTGCATAGTCTGGCTGCACGAAATCGCGGTTGAGCCACAGATTACGCTCTATCCTGATGGCGAGCCCGTATTCGGCCTCGAACGCGGGGCTTATCTTCAGCACGACCGATTGGCCCGCATGGCCCTCTACCTGGTTGATAAACGTGGTGAGCTCGCTTTCAAGACCTGCCTCGACGATGGGATCGCCGCAGGTGCTGGCCAGATTGTCCAGCGCGATGGCCGGTGGAAGAAGCGTTGTGTCGCGTGGCACGATGGTTACGAAATTTGCCGCCTGCCTCTGCGCCGGAATGCATGGATCGTAGGAATGCACCGCGCCATGCGGCAATTGGTTATCGGTAACGGCCGCCAGATTCCGGGCAAATTGAGGATCGCGATCGCGCGCGCCCTTGCTGGCTTCAAGATAAACGAAATCGGCACCTGTTGCACGCAGGGCGTTGAAATCCACCAGTCCATCCTGCGCACCGATCAACGCGCCCTGCATCGGGTAGTCGGCGCGCAGCGGCTGCCAGCCAATGGCGCGCCACCAGCCATAGGCCCCCGCCACCAGTGCGGCGAGCAGCAGAAGCGCGATAATACGCCAGCGCCATACGGTTTTACGCTTTAGACCCATGAATTTCCGATGCCCGAATCAGGCTTTGATATGCAGGACGCAGATCAGGGTGAAAAGCCGCCGCGCGGTTTCGAAATCGGTTTCCACCTTGCCTTCCAGCGCATCCAGCAAATGGCGTGTACCGCGATCGTGGATACCGCGCCGGGCCATGTCGATGGTTTCTATCTCTTGCGCGGAGGCGCGGCGCAAAGCCTTGTAGTAGCTATCGCAAATGGCGAAGTAATCGCGAATCGCGCGGCGCATCCGCGCCATGCCAAGCCCGATCGTGCCCGCCTCGGCTCCGCCTGCATCGCGCAAGTGCCAGGCCAGCATTCCCTCCACCACTTCCAGATGCACATGCCACGGCCCCGCATGACCTTCATCGGTCGCACGGATCGGGCGGAAGAGGTTGTCCTCCACCAGGTCTCGCAACGCCACTTCGCGCTCTTTCTCGATGTCCTCGCTGCGCGCGATGACAGTCGCTTCATCAAGCGTGATGGCGTCTATTCGGTTGGCGGTGTCCTGCTCCATAATCGGTGCCTTCCTGCCCCAGCAAGCGGCTGCATTCAATCACAATAGCGGGTGGGCCGAACATTCTCCCCACTATCCACAGGGGTGCAGGTGCAAGTTTGCCGTTGTCGATCTTGCGCAAGCCAGCCCACACGCCCATCACGTCGCCATGCCCGATCAAGACCTGCTGACCCGCTCTTCCTCCGATTCCAAGCCAGCCGAACAGGGCCGCACTCTGCCCGCCAATCTGGAGGCCGAGGCCGCCTTTCTTGGCGCAGTGCTGATTGATAACCGGGTGCTGGAAGAACTGCCGATAGAATTGCGCGCAGGCCATTTCTTCGCGCCGATTCACGGGCGAATCTACGAACGCGTCCTCACCCTGGTGGACCGCCAGATGGTGGTGACGCCGGTAACACTCAAACCCTATTTCGAGGGTGATGAGGCCTTGTCGGAGCTTGGCGGCACCAGCTATCTGGCGCAGCTTACCGCCGACGGGCAGGGCCTGCTGGCCCCGCGCGAACTGGCAAAGCAAATCTACGATCTTGCGCTGTTGCGCGAACTGGTTGGCGTGGGGCGCGAACTGGTCGAAGGTGCGCTCGACACTTCAGAGGAGGTGGAGCCACAGCGGCAGATCGAGCAGGCCGAGGCGCGGCTGTTCGAAGTTGCCGAAGGCGCCACCACCGAAAAGGCCGGCGTCGCCTTCCGCAGTGCTTCGATGGAAGCGATCAAGCTGGTCGAAGCGGCGATGAATTCGGGTGGGAAGCTTTCGGGCAAGACCACGGGGCTGGAATCGATCGACAACAAGACCGCCGGCCTGCACAACTCCGACCTTGTGATTCTTGCCGGCCGTCCCGGCATGGGCAAATCCTCGCTGGCCATGAACATCGCCTTCAACTGCGCGGAGGAGCATCTGAAGTTTCAGCGCGATGGCGGCCCGCATAATTACGGCGCGCCCGCGGCCTTTTTCAGCCTGGAAATGAGCTCGGACCAGCTTGCAACGCGTATCCTGGCCGAGCAGGCTGAAATTTCGTCAGAGGCGCTGCGTTCGGGCAATCTCAAACGCGACGAGTTTCAGCAGCTTTCCTATGCCGCGCAGAAACTGGCCGAACTGCCTCTTTATATTGATGATACGCCAGCCCTTTCCATCTCCGCCCTGCGCACACGGGCACGGCGATTGAAGAGGCGGCACGATATCGGGCTGATCGTGGTCGATTACCTGCAACTTTTACAAGGGTCGGGTCGCGCCAACGATAACCGCGTGAATGAAATCTCGGAAATCAGCCGCGGCCTGAAGACATTGGCCAAGGAATTGCAGGTGCCGGTGATTGCGTTGTCACAGCTGAGCCGTGCAGTTGAGCAGCGCGAGGACAAGCGCCCGATGCTATCCGATCTTCGCGAATCGGGTTCTATCGAGCAGGACGCCGACATGGTCTGGTTCATCTTTCGCGCGGATTATTATCACGAGGCATTGCGCCCGGAGATGCCGAGCGAAACCAGCTCCGAAACCGACAAGGAAAAATACCGCACCTGGGAAGATCGATATTTGGAGCTGCGCAACAAGGCGACGCTGATCGTCGCCAAGCAGCGCCACGGTTCCACCGGCAATGTGCCGCTGCTGTTCCAGGCCGAATTCACCAAGTTCACCTCTCCGAACATGAAAGATTATTCGGACTATGGGTATGAATAGCTGGTAGCTTGGCGAATGGGGTGGCAATCACTCCAGCCGCGCAAGATCCGTCGCGGCAAAGGTACGAATGCCCTCAAGGTCGCTTTCCCTGATCCGCTTCGGCCAGTCCGGATTGGTGATAAGCACGCAGCGACGATGGCCGATCGATGTCCGTACCCTCCGTCAGGATCAGCCCCACGCCGCCTTCGGCGCGCCGCGTGTGATAATCGGCTTGCAACTGCCCGGCGATGCCATCGGGCGCGAAGCCGCGCGTCATCGGCGCCATGACTTTGCCAACATCAATTCGGCGCGTTGACGATCCTTGCACCGCAAAACCCAAGACCGAAATGATTTAGGGGCCGAAACAAATCATCAAGCGGCGAGCGACGATGTTTCGAGCCAGCGGCTTATTTCACCCACAAACGCATCATAGCCCAGCGGCTTGGCCAGGTGGCCCTGCATTCCCGCATCCAGGCACTCCTCGATATCGTCGGGAAAGGCATTGGCGGAAAGGGCAATGATCGGCAGCCTATCCGCATCCATGCCCATTGACCGGATTTTTCTGGTCGCTGCCACCCCGTCCAGCACCGGCATTTGCATGTCCATCAGCACAACCGCGTACTGACTGCCCTGCGCCTCCGCATCGCGGACCAATCGCACGGCCTGCTCGCCATCCTCGGCAATATCCAGATCGACGCCGGCTGTCTTTGCCATCTCCGCAATCAAATACTGGTTGATGTCATAATCTTCAGCCAGAAGTATGCGCTGGTGCTCTTTGACTTTGGAGCGTGCCGGCTTGACAGGGACCACACTGCGCAGCGGCGCATATTCAATCGGCAAGATGATCGTAAACTCGCTGCCCTGCCCC
Organism: Alteraurantiacibacter sp.; assembly: GCA_049650885.1. GTDB lineage: Bacteria > Pseudomonadota > Alphaproteobacteria > Sphingomonadales > Sphingomonadaceae > Alteraurantiacibacter. The sequence continues at coordinate 10,241 of JBASBA010000039.1, forward strand.
TCCACGCTCTCCAGGTCCAGAAGTCCGCTCATCAAGGTCGCCAACTGGCGGCAGATAGCCAGGCCCAATCCGGTTCCGCCATAGCGCTCCTCCACCTTTGCATCAGATTGGGTGAACGGTTCGAAAATCTTGTTCCGGGCGGTTTCGGGTATGCCAATGCCCGTGTCGATCACCTTGCAATGCAACTGGTTGCAAATCACTTCCACCCGGATTTCGACCTTGCCGCGTTCTGTAAACTTGATGGCATTGCCCAGAAGATTGGACAATATCTGCCGCAGCCGCAGGTCATCGCCCAAAAGGTTTGTAGGTACATCTGGCGACACGTAAACTTGCAGATTCAATCCCTTCTCCCGCACCTGCGGTTCAAACAGCCTCGCAACCTGCCTGGCGATGTGCCCTGTATCGATGGGTTCCTTGCGGATAACGGTCTCGCCCGCCTCGATCTTTGAAAGGTCGAGAATATCGTTGAGCAGCAGTGTCAGCGATTTCCCGGATTCCGCTATCAATTCGGCCATCCTGCGCTGGTGCGCTTCCAGTTCTTCCTTCAACAAAAGATCGGCGAAACCCACGATGCCGTTCATGGGAGTGCGAATTTCATGGCTCATCTTGGCCAGAAAGCTGGCTTTTGCAGCGCCGGAGGCTTCGGCCTCGTTGCGCGCATCGATCAGATTTTCCCGCATTAAGGTTTCATCCGTCCTGTCGACAAATATTCCGAAGATCGCAGCGGGACTGCCATTGCTATCGAACTCAACCCGGGCGACCACCTCTGTGTGACGTATCGTGCCGTCAGGACGGATAAGACGTGCACCCACTCTATATGGCTTGCCGGATAATCGCGCGGTTTCAACAGCGTCTGCGATTGAATGCCTGTCTTCGTGATGGAAGGCGTCGATAGCGCCTTGCAAGGTGGGAAGCTGTTCCTGGGCAAGGCCGTAAATCTTGTAGGTCTGATCGGACCAGAACAGCTCGTCCGTTGCAAAATCCATCCGCCAATGCCCCACATTCGCGTTCTCCTCCGTCATCCGGAGAAGACGGTTTCGTTCTGTAAGGTCTGCAATCGCCTCGCGCATGGTGTAAAATGTTCCGAAATACAGCACGCTCGATCCGCAGATGCCCAGAAAGGTCATGCCTGCGATGGTGGCCTGCGAGGGCCAGGCACCGAAACTCGTTCCCATGGCGCAAAGGCCAGCCAGCGAGAGAGCGAGGCAGAAAATGGCAAACCTTGTTTGCTTTGAGGCAAGAGCAGCGCGCCTGATTTCGTCACGTTCTTTCATGACCGGCAAGCTGCGCGATAATCGCCCAATATTTGCTAACAGCGATACTGCGTAGAATTACGCGATGCGAGGCCCCCGATCAGGTGCAGGTGTGGGCGAGACGGTCTGCCGCGTCATCTTCATCCAGATCTCACAGCCCCAGGTTCAGCTTTCGGCTGACGGTGTAATCCACCACGGAGACAAGAAACCAGCTCGCCCACCATTTGGCCTTGGTCCAGGGCGTGGCGCGCCTTGCATGCACTTCAGGCGTTACTTCCTGGCTGTGTTCGAGGTGATCGCGGATGAAACCGCGCATACGCTCTGCCAACTGCGCATCTTCGATCCGCAGTACGATTTCCAGATTTACGTAAAGGCTGCGCATGTCGAAATTGGCACTGCCAAGATACACCGCGTCGTCCAGCACGATCAGCTTTGTATGCAGCTTGCACGGCTGAAATTCGTAAATCTTTGCGTTGGCTTCAAGCAGCTGATCGTGCAGCGCTCGCGACGCGCCGATAGTGGCGGCGTTGTCGCTTTTGCCGGCCAGCAGAAGGTACGTTTCTCCTTTGCGCGCGATCGTGCGAATGGAATTTCGCAGTCGCTTGCTGGGCGAAAAATAGGCCATCATCATGTCCAGCCTGGTGCCTTCATCCATGTCCTCGGTTACGCTTCTCGCCCAGCTTGACAGACCTTTTGTCGGCCCGCCGATCAGTACCTGGACAGGGCCAACACCATCATCCCAATCGCGCACGCGGCGGCGGATGTCCTTGAACTGCGCATCCTTGTCACTCGCCCACTCCACCAGTTCCGCGAACCACTTGGCAACACGTGCCACAACGTCGCCTTCCAGGCGAAAGCCGAGATCATTCCAGCCGTTCTGTTCAGGCGGGGCGAAATAGTCATCCTCGATATTGAAGCCACCCATCATGGCCACCGTGTCATCCGCGACCAGTATTTTCTGGTGGTTACGGATCAGCGCCCTGCGGGACCATTTGGCCATGAATATCAGGAAAGTGCCGCCTGCCGCCGTCATTCTGGCAAAAAACTTCTCGTCCACATCCGCGCCAAAACCATCGACGATCAGCGTTACTTCTACCCCGCGCTCTGCCGCAGAAACCAGCGCGTCTCGCACTTCGCTGCCGATCACGTCACAGGCGAATATATAGAAAGCGATTTTCAGGCTTACTTGCGCGCCCTCGATAATTTCCAGTACTTCCGTCTTGCGGTCCGCCCCTGCGGGGAAGAAGGTGAAGGAGAGGCCCTGGGCCGTTGCCGAAAAGGGTTCTGGATCGCTGTAGTTTTGGGTAGTGGCCATGCAGCCTGTTAGCACATATGCTCCTGTGGGAAACCTTGACTTGGCAATGCAGTGCCCCTAGATGGCAGGCTTTCCGAAACACCAGCTTATCCGGAGTGCCCATGGCGCGCGTTACAGTCGAAGATTGCGTCGACAAAGTTCCCAACCGTTTCGACCTTGTGCTGCTGGCTGCTCAGCGCGCGCGGGAGATTTCCGGCGGTGCGGAAATGACCATCGATCGTGATCGCGACAAGAACCCCGTTGTTGCCCTGCGCGAAATCGCAGAACAGACGGTAAAGCCCAAGCATCTTTCTGAATCGCTTGTGCAATCGCTCCAGCGCGTCCTTCCCGATGAAGAGGACGAGGCAGATGAGGTTGGTTCGCTCAGCCAGTCGGCAGAGGCAATGCGTCTTTCCGCAGCCGCGCCTACCCGATCAACGTCAATCGGTGCCGATTACGACGGTTAACCGGTAGTCGTCAGCCAATACAAAAAGGGGCTGCGCTGCGAAGCGCGGCCCCTTTTTGTATTGGCTGAATATGCCGCAGCCTCAATTTTGCCCGCGACCGGTTGCAGCCTGCATTTCGTCAATCTTGATCGAGGCATCCGCCTTCGTCATTTCCGGATCATATGCTTCGGGCTGGCCGGCCTCTTCACATAGCGTCTTGAGATAACTGGCCTGTGCGCCCGTCATCTTCTCGTCGCCGGTGGTCCAGTTTTCCGGTTTCTTCTCGGCATTCGACACGGGATCGGACTTGGGATGGGCATTGGGTGTTTGCGAACTCATGCAATAATCTCCTTTCCCAACCAACATTTTTGATCGCCTTTTGTTCCACCTCGACCTGATTGCATCATTTGGTTATGTCGCAATGCACTGCGGGGGTGAGACGAGCGTGAGCGACATTTTCGGAAGTTTGGGCACCGCGGCCGAAGGCGATATCCTTGCACGGGCGCTGGAGCCTGAGTCCGGCGCAAAAACCCGCACCCTCACCAGCCTGAGAAACGCCTGAATTGCGGCGCTACCCTCACAGGTGCCTATTGCAACGCGTGCGGCCAGCAGGGCCACATTCACCGCACGATCGGCGCATTCATGCACGATTTGTTGCATGGCGCGCTTCATTTCGAGGGAAAGCTGTGGCGCACCCTGCCCATGCTGGGGTTCCGGCCCGGAGAACTGACGCGGCGATATATCGAGGGTGAGCGAGCCCGATTCGTATCCCCGATGGCGCTGTTTCTCTTCAGCGTTTTCTTGATGTTCGCGGTGTTCCAACTGATGGGCTTTACCGCGCCAACGGATATTTCCGGCGGTCCCCCTACCGAAAAAAGCGTGGATGAGGCGCACGATGAGATCAGCAGTCGGACCGCCGAAGTCGAGGAAACACTCGCCAGCGAAGGCGAGACAACACGAAGAATGGCTTACGTCGGGCGCTGATCTCAGTCGGTTCCGTCCAGTTCGCCATCACCATCGTCAGGATCGGTTTCATCGCGCGCGGACAGTTCGTCGCTCAGTTCTGCGGCGCCTTTACTGATCCCATCGGCTGCGACGATTGCGCCTTCGCGTATCTCGTTGCCCACGACTTCGGCGTTCGCTTCAGTATCGGCGGCGGCGCGTTCAGCAGTGGTCTCAGCATTGTTTGCCGTTTCTTCGGAGCATGCTCCGGCCAAAAGCAATGCAGGCACCGCTATCATTCCGGCGAGGTGTTTAAGGTTCATCAGTTTATCCCTTCATTGCATCCGTTGGAGAAGCAGATCCGCATCAGGCGCCCTGTGGCGCTTCGCCGCTACCGCCGAAACGCTTCCCCGCCTTGGGGATGGAGGACCCTTGCGAAGGTTGTACGGGGATCGGGCCGGTTGGCGCATCGGGACGATCGATTTTGCCGTCTTCCAGCAAGGTATTGATTTCGTCACCCGTCAAAGTCTCGAATTCCAGCATCGCCTGCGCCAGCAAATGCAGCTGGTCTTCATGCGTGGTCAGCAGATCTGTGGCTCGCTTGTGCGCACCCTCGACAAGATCCTTGATCTCGTGGTCGATCAGCTTGTTGGTTTCGGCACCCGCCATCGTGCGCGTGGTCTGGCCCATGCCAAGATAGCCTTCCTGGCTGCTCTCGTACTGAAGCGGACCAAGCTTTTCGCTCATGCCCCATTTGGTAACCATGTTGCGCGCCAGATCGGTGGCATACTGAATGTCGGAAGATGCGCCGGACGACACCTTGCTGTGGCCGAAAATGATTTCTTCCGCCACGCGGCCGCCCATGGAAACAGAGAGGTTCGCGTGCATCTTGTCACGGTGGTAGGAGTAATTGTCCCGCTCCGGCAGGCGCATCACCATGCCCAGCGCGCGGCCGCGCGGGATGATGGTGGCCTTGTGAATGGGGTCAGATGCTTCCTCGTGAACGGCGACGATGGCATGGCCGGCCTCGTGATAGGCGGTCATCTTCCTCTCGTCCTCGGTCATCACCATGGATTTGCGCTCGGAACCCATCATGACCTTGTCCTTGGCGTCCTCGAATTCCCGCATGGCGACAAGGCGCTTGTTACGGCGCGCGGCCAGCAGGGCAGCTTCGTTAACGAGGTTGGCAAGATCGGCACCGGAGAAGCCCGGCGTGCCGCGCGCAATCGTGCGCGGGTTCACATCGGGCGCCAGCGGCACCTTTTTCATGTGCACGGCAAGAATCTTCTCGCGGCCTTCAATATCGGGAATGGGCACTACGACCTGACGGTCAAAACGGCCGGGGCGCAGCAATGCCGGGTCCAGCACATCGGGACGGTTGGTTGCGGCGATGATGATGATACCTTCATTGGCCTCAAAACCATCCATCTCCACCAGCAACTGGTTCAGCGTCTGTTCGCGTTCGTCGTTGGAATTGCCAACGCCGTTGCCGCGGTGGCGGCCAACGGCGTCGATCTCGTCAATGAAGACGATGCACGGCGCGTTCTTCTTTGCCTGTTCGAACATGTCGCGCACACGGCTGGCGCCGACGCCCACGAACATTTCGACAAAGTCCGAACCGGAGATGGTGAAGAACGGTACGCGAGCTTCACCGGCGATTGCGCGGGCCAGCAGCGTCTTACCAGTACCGGGGGAGCCGACCAGCAGCGCGCCCTTGGGAATCTGCCCGCCCAGCTTCGAGAAACGCTGAGGGTCTTTCAGGAACTCAACGATTTCCTGCAATTCCTCGCGCGCTTCATCAATGCCAGCCACGTCGTCAAACGTGACGCGGCCCTGCTTTTCGGTCAGCAGTTTCGCCTTGGATTTGCCAAAGCCCATCGCGCCGCCAGCGCCGCCACCCTTTTGCACCTGCCGCAGCGCGAAGAACGCAATGCCGAGGATAAGGAGGAAAGGCAGCGCCTGAATCAGCACCACGAGCAGCACGTTCATCTGCTCTGGCTGCGTGCCGGTGTATTCCACACCCGCTTCTTCAAGCTGGGTGGTGAGATTGATATCGCCGGGGACGGGCGTGGTGGTGAAGCGTTCCTCGTTCTTCAACACGCCGGAAATGCGATCAGGAGCGATCTGGACTTCGGCAACCGAACCTTCGGCAACCTTGTCCTTGAAATCGGAATAGAGGATCGCCGTGCCGGGCGCTTCGCGCGGGCCGCCGAACATGGATACAGCCAGAAGCAGGGCCAGGAATATCCCGCCCCAGATCATCAGGCTCTTCATCCACGGGTTGCCCCCGCCATTGCCGCCACTGCCATTTTCCGGCTCTTGATTATCACTCATGTGAGAACGTGTCCTTTCGCAAGGCTCAATGTAGGGGCGCCGGTGTGAATGACAAGATAATGGCGACCACGGGCTTTGGTGCAAAGACAGGCAGGGTCGCGCTTGACGAAGGTGACATCGTCACGATCCGTCGATTTGGCGAAGGACCGCTGAAATCTGTGGGTTTCACCGGACTGGCGCTGGTTGACACTTGTGCGATAAAAATCGGGTGGGGCAACGGGATCGCCGGATTGGCGGGGCGTAGGGAGAATCAGCGACGCGGCCGTGCCAGAATCACCCTGTCATCCAGGTCGGCGCCCTGCTGTCCGGTTACCTGCACCAGTGCTTCGAACCCCTCGTCGCCAAGCGCCGCAATCATTTCCTGCGGCAAGGCATTGTCGATAACCAGCGGGCTTATCCCGCGCAGACCCGTCTCGCGCTGGCTGGCGATCACCACCACCTGCGCGCCTGTGGAAGCGGTGAAGCGCGAGAGATAGGCATAATCGCGGTAGAAGGCGGGCGACGCCAGGCTGCGGGCTTCCTCGCTCGTCCAGATCTCGCCGCTCTCCCGGTCGACGATCTCGTCATAGCTTTCGCCCATCTGCAAGTTGCTGCCAGCAAAGGTCTGTTCCTCCAGCAGGCCCATGCCGGACAGGAGGCCGATATAGACCACATCGAAACGGTTGAGCATGTCCGGCGTCAGCGCAGAGGCGGCGATCACCTCCACTTCCTTGTCCGCGTTCGCCAGCACCGGTATGATTTCCTGCAAGCCGTAAGCTGCGGAAAACGGAAGGTAAGTGAGGCCCACATCTTCTGCGGAACCATAGCGAACGGGTTCGGCCTCTTGCAGCGCGGCCAGATCCTGTTCGGAGTCCACGCGATAATCGCGGATCAGGCGGCTTTGCTCTGGTCGGACAGGGTCGATTTCGCCGAAAATGTAATAATCGCCAAGCACCAGCAGCACTGGTCGCTCCGATGCGGCCAGCGGCTCCCACAAGGGATTGGGAGCCTCGCCGCGCTGGGTCCATGCAAACAGCGCCACCAGCGCCAGCACGGCCATGGCCACGCCTGCCGCAATCAGCGTGCTGGGCCGGTTGGCGCGGTAGCTACCCGGCATCGTGCGCACCTCGTCCATTCCCTCCAACCGCAGGGCGTAGGTGCCGGATGGCAGCACGATGCGTGTGCCACTCTCGCCCTCCCCGCCACTGTCCGCGGCGTAGAAATCGTCCAGTTTCTTGCGCAGGCGGTGGATGTAGACACGCACGGTTGCATCATCGCCATCGCTGCCCTGCTGGCCGAAAACCTCCCGCGCAAGATCATCCTGCGAGGCGCTGGGCGCAGCCGGCCCGCGTTCGGCGAGGTATTCGAACAGGTCATGCACGCGGCCACTGCTGCCGGGAACACCGGCGGTGCGCAGGCGGGCAATCTCGATAGAAAAGCGGTGTGTAACGTCCATGTAACGCTGGCGATTACCGTAATTAACGGTGCGTGGCGAGAGTGCATGACGCACCAGTCTGGTTGACTTTGACCGAACCGAAACTGGATCAGAATGAAAACCAACCTTCGCCTCTCGCTGCTTGCCTCGGTCAGCACTGTAGTCATTGCCGTTCCGGCGCAGGCACAAGATGGCTCCGACGATACCGGCCCGCAGCGGCAGCCCACCGCTGCAGAGGCGGCTGCAGCGAAGGCCAATCCCGATGACACCAATGTCGTTCGCGATATAAATACAGGCGAAGTTATCTTTGTGTTTGGACGCGGCGAACGGCGCATTGGCGTAGCTGGTGCGGCAAGCGAGGGCGGCGTTGCTGGCGCAGACATTGAAATTCGGCCCTTGCTGCGACCAGGGGAGATACTTGAGGCGACCCCCGGCCTTATCGCCACGCAGCATTCCGGCGGCGGCAAGGCTAACCAGTTCTTTCTGCGCGGCTTCAATCTCGATCACGGCACCGATTACTCTGTCTATATCGACGATATGCCGGTGAACTTCCGCACGCACGGCCATGGTCAGGGCTATCTGGACGTGAACGGCCTGATACCCGAAACCGTAGCGCGCGTGGATTATCGCAAAGGCCCTTACCGCGCCGATGCAGGCGATTTCTCCTTCGTCGGCTCCTCGCAAATCAGCACGCATGAGCGGCTACAGCCTTTTGCCAGCGCGGAAATTGGCGGTTATGGCTATCGGCGCTTTGTCGGCGGCGGCTCCACCCAAGTCGGCGATGGAGACCTGCTGGTGGCGGGACAGGCGAAGTTCAACGACGGGCCGTGGGAACTGGCAGAGGATTTCGAGGGCTATTCCGCTTTCGTAAAGTACTCCCAACCGCTGGGAGATGGCGATGTTGCGCTGTCCTACACGCTGTTCGATGCAAGCTGGGCGCCAACGGAACAAATCCCGGAACGCGCCCCGCAAACCGATCTGTGCGAAGATCGCTTCTGCGCTATCGACATGACCTTGCGCGGAGAGACCGAGCGGCATGTGCTCACCGCCAACTATCTTTCGGATAACTGGCGGATCACCGCGTACGCCCAGAACTACGATTGGGAACTGCTGTCGAATTTCACCTATTTTCTGGAGGATCCGATCAATGGCGATCAGCTGCGCCAGTATGACGAGCGCTGGACCTTTGGCGGAAGGATCGAACATACCGCACAGCTTTCGGATCGCTTCAGTCTGCGCGTCGGCGCGGAAGGGCGGTATGACCATATTTCCGAGGTCGGGCTGGATGAAACCATAGGCGGCGTGACGGAACTTACCGTCGGCGCTTTCGCCGTCAAGGAGGCATCCGTCGGCCTTTATGCCGAGGCTATCTGGCGGCCCATCGACAGGTTGATGGTAATCGCCGGCGTTCGCGGCGACTGGTATGATTTCGAAGCAGAAGCGCTACGCGGCGCGCTGAGCTGGACCAATGATGCAAGCGACGAGACCTTCGCCCCCAAGGTCGGCCTCAATTACGAGGTTGCAGACGGGATCGCACTATATGCCAATTACGGCGAAGGCTTCCATTCCAACGATGCACGCGGCGTTACCAATCCGGCCGATCCCGTGCCCGGACTGGTGGCCGGCAATTTCGAGGAACTGGGCCTTCGCGTCGAACGTGGCGGGCTGATCTTCACCGGCGTTTTCTGGTGGAGCAGCATAGATAGCGAACTGATCTATGTGGGAGATGCGGGCACGGTCGAACCCAATGATGGCAGTGAACGCAACGGTTACGAACTGACAGCTTTCTACAAGCCGAACAACTGGCTGGCGGTGGACGCGGTGTGGACAGCCACGACGTCGCGTTATCTAAACGTGCCGGTCGGACAGGATTTCATTCCAGGCGCGCTGGAAAACTCCGGAGAACTGGGAATCGCCGCGGCCTTCCCCGAATGGAACGCCGCTGCGCGCGTGCGCTATCTTGGCGCTGCTGCGCAGGTGGAAGACAATTCCGTGCGGAGCGATCCCACCACACTGGTGAACGCCCGCCTCGCCTGGACACCGCAGAAGGCCGGCTTCCTGCAAGGTTGGGAAGTCCATGCCGAATTGCTCAATATCTTCGATTCCAAGGATAACGATATTACCTATTTCTACGCCACACGCCTGCCAGGCGAACCGGGGGAAGGGATAGAGAGCATCGTCAGTCGAATCGTCGAGCCGCGCCAGTTGCGCGTGGGGGTGGCGAAACGGTTCTGATTTGCAAACCAGCTCCCTGATGGTCGGCCCATTGCGGGTGCCGGCCATCTACCAAGAGCCCCGCCTGTTCCGCCCTTTTCTGCATGGGGGCGCAGGCGGGGTTTTCTTTTGGATCGCAATTGCTTGACGGTCACCGCGTCAACCAAGCCAGTCATTTTGTCAATGTTACTTGACATAAGCGGGGGTTATGTCTAGTTTCCTTTACATAATTTCAAGGAAGGTTGATATGAGCACGATAACGAAGGCTTTGGCATGGGCTGCTGTAATCATCGGATTTGCCGTTGCCGCGGCCTCTGGATTGGTGGAAAATGATGTGGCGCAGGTGATGACGATCACCCTGCCGGGCCTTGCATGGGCCACCATCGGCAATCGCGTTTCCACGCCTTGCCCGCTTGGCCGGAAGGCGGGTGGAGCATGACTACCAAGGCAAGGCCCAAGCCGGAGAAGCTGCGCTATTTGATACGCCTGGCGCTGGCGATGGCGCTGTATCTGGGATCGCTTTTCGCTGCCGAGGTACTGATCGAGGATCAGGGCATGACAGGGTGGCCTGCCTATTTGCTGGCTGCCCTTCCCGGCCTCGCCTTTGCTTCCATCTTCTGGATTTTCGCGCGCCTTGTTGTTGAGGAGCGGGACGAGTTCCTTCGCCTGCTCTATATCCGCCAGCTTATCGTGGCGACTGGCCTTACGCTGACTGCGGCTGCCGTCTGGGGCTTTCTGGAAACTTACCTGCCGGTCGCGCACATCAAGGCCTTCTGGTGGCCAACGATATGGTGTTTTGGCCTTGGCATAGGCGCCGTTTACAACAAGCTGACGATGGGCACCTACGGGGAGTGCGCCTGATGACGAAATCTGCAACTTCCAGGGCAAGACCCGGACTGTGGGCCGGGATGTTTGCCGCCAACATGGCGCTGATTGCGGTGCTGCACATTACCGGCGCTATCGAACAGCCGGTCCCCTTCACCCTGATGGCGCTCAACTTCATATTGCTGGTGCCGATGGGGAAAGCGGCCATGCAGCGGATGGAGGATCAAGGCGGCGTGACGAGCGCATTGCGCCGCTACAATAGCCGCTTTCTTGGCGCTGGCGCGCTGTACGCCGTTGCCATGATCGGCGCAGGTACAGCCACCAATTACATTTCCCCTGACTCCCCCTTGATGTGGGGCCTGGCAATCCTTCCGATGCTGCCCGCTTTCGGAATGATCTGGGCGATGATGCGATATCTTGCCGAGGAAACCGATGAATACCAACGTCACCGTGCCGTAAACGCCTCAATGATCGGGCTGGGGCTGGTGCTGGTGATTGGCACTGGCTGGGGCTTCCTCGAAACTTTCGGCCTCGTTCCTCATATATGGGCATGGTGGGTCTTCCCGACATGGGCGATTGGCCTTGGCATCGGCATGGCTCGGACGGAACGGCGCGGCAGGGTTAAGGCGTGAAAAACCGCCTCCGCGTACTGCGTGCTGAAAAAGAGTGGAGCCAGCAGGATCTGGCAGACCGGCTGGAGGTGAGCCGCCAGAGCGTGAATGCCATCGAAACCGGCAAATACGATCCCAGCCTCCCGCTGGCCTTTCGCATCGCCGACATATTCGAAATGACGATCGAGGAAATTTTCCTGCGTGACGAGAAAGCGGCGAAGGCGGCGGAGTAGGCGCGGTTAAAACAGCGTCTGGGCCAGCGGCAGCTTCAGGCCTGCCTGCTGTGCAATCA
>JBASBA010000040.1:0-11523 GCA_049650885.1 Alteraurantiacibacter sp.
CTTGCTAACCACGTCGCCCTCCCTCAACGATTACGTCTGTAGGTGTTACGATTACGTTTGTAATCTGAACCCTTCTTGAATGCAAGCTGGCAAAGGCATTTTTCGAGATCGGCAGTGAAGGCTTAGGCGATGGCTTCGATCTGTGTAACCTCCCGCTGAAATGGGACGAATGGATCAGCAGGCGAATCTCCACGGCGATGTGCTGGACCGACTGATGGCGGCCGCGCGCAGTGGCGATTCCGGGGCTTACCGGCAATTTCTAGCCGAAGCTGCGCAGCGTCTTCGCATCAGGCTGGCCAGGAAAACCGGTGCTGACAGTGAATTGGAGGATTTGGTGCAGGAATGCCTGATTGCCATCCATACGAAGCGCCACACCCTCGATCCGGGACGGCCGGTGGCGCCGTGGATGTACGCCATCGCGAATTACAAGCTGATAGACACATGGCGCAAACGCGGCCGTAGCCCCATCGATTTCGATGACGAGGCGGATATGGCAGTTGCGCCCGAAACGATGGCAGCAAGGGATATCGAAACCCTGTTGGAAAAACTGCCCGATGCGCAGGCGCAGGCCATTCGCCTGACCCATCTGGAGGGCCTGACAAACCGCGAGGCGGGCAAGCGCGTCGGCGTAGGCGTATCGGCCATGAAGTTGCGCGTTCATCGCGGGATGATGCGGCTTCGGGAAATTGCGGACAAAGATAGGTTATGAACGAAACCGACCACCTCATCGACCGACTGGCGGCAAACACGGACACGCCGCGTCACGGCGTTCTCACCCGTTTCATGGCGCCGATGGCCGGCGCGGCGGCGATCTGCGCGCTGGGCGCGGTGCTGGTGCTGGATGCGGCGTTTGTTGCCGTTACCACGCATGGTTACGCCCCGCTCCTTGTAAAATGGAGTTTCTCTATCGCGCTGGTAATCCTCAGCGGCATCGCATTGTGGTTTATCGGCAGGCCCGGTCGGCCTACCGGCGCAGCGATGGCTGCGCTGGGCGTGCCGTTCGTGGTGGTGGGCGCATTGCTGGCATTGGACCTTGCCATGGGCCGGCAGTCCTTCCCCGGTGAGACATTGGACCGCTGCCTCACCGCCATGGCCGTGATGAGCCCGATTGCATTTGCCGGCGCAATCCTGGCCGCACGCTGGCTGGCCCCGGTCCACTTGCGCCGCGCCGGACTTGCCGCTGGCCTGTTTGGCGGCGCGGTCGCGATGACGGCGTATTCGCCGTTTTGTCCGGAGCGTGGAATGGTGAATATGGCAATATTCTATTGCCTGCCCATTCTTGCAATGTCTGCACTTGGCTACCTGCTGGGTCCGCGCCTGCTACGCTGGTAGATGATCTGCGCCGATAGTCTTGGAACAGCCGCGCCGCGCGCTGGTTGCAAAGGGCATGACCAGTAAAACCGGAAGCCAGATCGTCCTCACCAGCCCGCAACTGCGCCTGATCGGCAGCGTTGACGAGGCGATGTATGCGGAATTTCGCGACCAGCTGAACGCCGCACCGGCAGAGGGGCCGCTGATCATTGCGATCACCACCCTTGGCGGCAACCCTGAAGTCGCGCGGACCATGGCAGACGATGTCCGCCTGCTGCGAGAACCGGGGCGCGAAATCTACTTCCTCGGCAAGTCCGCAGTCTATTCTGCGGGTGCCACGTTCATGGCAGGTTTCCCCGTCAGCCACCGCTACATGACGAAGAATTCCAGCCTGCTTATTCACGAGCGGCAGATAACCCGCACGATCAACCTTTCCGGCCCGCTGAAAAGCTGCACAGACCAGCTTCACGCAGCCTTGAACGAGATAGAGCATTCCATCGATATCGAGGAGGCAGGCTTTCGCGAGATCGTGGAAGGGAGCAATGTCACCTTCGAGGAAGTGCAGGATCGTGCACCGGAAAACTGGTATATCGGCTGCCAGGAAGCGAAGAAGCTGGGCCTGATCAGCGACGTGATCTGACCCGGCTCTCCACATTTCCTGCAAACCCGGGGTCAGGCGGAGAATTCGTCCTCGCCGCGACCCACGGACGACCAGTTCACGTTGCGCGTTGCAAACATGATTCCAGCCAGTGCGGCAAACAGCAGCAGCGATCCGATCACGAGCGAATAGGTCTCCTCGTTCAGCAGCACGAACAGCACCCCATATAGTGCCGCCAGCATCATGCCGATAAACCCTGCCCTGCGCCATGTTCCAAGGATTGCGGCGCTATACGCGGTGAGCAGGCCGATTATCGCCGCTGCGGCGGCAAGGTAGGCAAGCGAGAAGCCGATCATCTCGGCAAACGCCAGCAGCATCACGAAAAACAGCACCAGACCCGCGCCGGTCAGCAGATATTCCGCAGCCGCCACACGCGCGCCGCCAACAATGTCAAACATCAGCAATGCCGCAAAGGTAGCGCCGATGAACAGGAAACCGTACTTCACCGCACGGTCCACCTGGCTGTACAGATCAACCGGATCCACCAGGGCAATTGTGGCAGGCTCTGCATTTGCGCCATTGGCATCACGCGCTGGCTGGCTGTCGGGGTAGTCGCCGCGCGTTGGCTGGGGGCTGGCAGGCCTTTCGTCGGAGAGGGAAAGCAAGCCCCGTCCCAGCGCAAGATTGGTGATGCCGGGATATACTGCGGTGAATCCTTCCGATGTGGTCTGCGTCAGTGAAGGTTCCGGCAGGTATCCGCCGGTAAAGCTGGGGTGCGGCCAGGGTGAGGTAACGCTCCATCTCGTCTCTCCGCCACGCGGGATAAGCGACAGCGACTGCTTACCACGCAGGCCATAGCTCCACCGCACATCCAGCGCATCTTCGCCGTCCCAGCGGGAAACGGGGGCAGAGAAACCCGAGCCTCCAGTGGCGAGCGGGCCGTTGCCCGGCCTAAGGTCCAGCCGCGCCCCCCCTGCCATTACGCTTGCGCCATCGGAAAGGCCGCGCGTATCGGAAATGCCGAAGCGCAGCTCCGCCTCTGCAAACAACAGTTGATCACGCGTCACGCCTAGCCGATCCAGCTCGCTGGTCAGCGTGAAGCTGGCCGTGCCTTCAAGAGCGCCGGAATACACCACGCTCTGGTAGATTGCGTAGCCCTTGAGATCAGGGTCCAGCTTTGTCTCTATCGCCTGTTCCAGCGGGGAAACGAACAGTTCACGCCGCACATCGCGGCGTCGATCCGTCACCTTGCCGTCAACTGTCTCGGCTTCAATCCTCTGCGTGACGAATGGAATGACCAGCACCGGCCCCGTGACCATTTGCGGGCCGCCCCAGCCCCGGGTGATTTGCGCCTGTGCCTGTTGCGACTGGCTTTCGCGATCGTAAACAAGTCCGTAAACCATCAGCAGCGGCACGATCAGCACCACGGCGACGAGACCGGCGAACGTCAGCTTCATTCCCGGGCTGTGCTCTCGTTTCATCCCGTAGTCTCCCTGTTATTTTGCGGTAGACCGTGTATTTATAGCGATGGACTGAATGCTTGGTGAATTGGGTGCAACAGGGCAAAATGGTCACCATGCTGAAACGATTCGCTTTGTCCGCCCCCCTGGCTGCAATCCTGCTGACAGTCCCCCTGGCCGCGCAGGAGGGATCAGAAGCAGTGCCATCCCATGATTACGAGACGACAGATATTGTCCTGGAAACGACGATGGGTGATGTCGTGATCACGCTGGAAACGCAGCGCGCGCCGATTACCGCCGGCAATTTCCTGCGCTATGTGGAGGAGGACCGTTTTGACGGCACGGTGTTCTACCGCGCCATGCCGGTTGCATGGGGCGATCAGCCCAACGGCCTGATCCAGGGCGGCACGCAGTGGGACCCGGACCGCGTCTTACCGGGTATCGAGCATGAGCCGACCACCCTGACCGGCCTCAGCCACACGCGCGGCGCAATTTCGATGGCCATGGGAGAACCGGGCACGGCGAATGGCGACTTCTCCATCATGGTGGGCGACCAGACCGGCCTGGATGCCAAGCCCGATGCACAAGATCCGGTGTGGCGTAATGGCTATGCGGTGTTCGGCTATGTCACCAATGGCATGGACGTGATCGAGGCAATCCACGCCGCCCCCGTCGATGCTGACAAGGGCGAAGGCTGGATGCAGGGCCAGATGCTGGCCGAGCCTGTCGAAATTGTGGAGGCGCGTATCGTGGAAGTGGTGCCGACGCGTGACGCCGCTCACACCGCGCCACCGGCAGAATGACGACTGGAGATGTGAGAAAGCAACGTCGGCCCGAAACGTAACTGACGTCGTCGGAAATCAGTCCCTATCAGGCGTTTGGTGCGCAAGGCGGCTTATCAGGATTGCTGCGCGCTGCGCCTGACGGGTGAAGCTGTGCAGGTCCACGCTCTCACCCACGGCGTGACTGCCGGACCCATCCGGCCCCATGCCCGCCAACCCATTGGTAAAGGGCGCGACAAAGCTGATGTCGGCAGCACCACGGCGCGCAGGCGGGAAGACGCCCATTTCCGGCAGCCCCATATCCGCGTTGATCGCGTTCAGTCGCGCCAGCAGGGCGGTGTTGCCTTCGCTGGGCGACATTGGCGGATAGCGGAAGGAAAATTCGATCGACGCGTCGGTGCCCGGAAGGTTTGCATCCACAATTTCCTGCATGGCTGCCACGGCGCGATCCGTCTGATCCTGCGTCAGCGTGCGCAGGTCGCCGCGCGCCACTGCTTGCGAGGGGATGATGTTCGTCTTGCCAATCGCGCTGGCGGAAAGATTGTCGTCGCCCAGCAATGCGGGGGTGCCACCTGCCATGAAGCCGACGTTGTAGGTGAGGTTTTCCTCCGGCAATTGCAGGCGGAACGCGTCGAGGATGCGCGCCATCTCGTAAATCGCGCCATTTCCCGCGCCATCGCTGAAGATACCGGATGAATGGCCGGTTCGGCCCGTGGTTGTCAACGTCCAGCTGTTGGAAGAACGGCGCGCCACCACGCCAAAATCCTGCCCGTCCAACACCGACAATCCCTCAAACCCAAGCGCAATATCGGCCCACTGTCCCGCCTCGATCAGATCGGCGCGCGATTGTTCGATAGGATCGCCAGCATCCTCCTCGTCACCTGTCAGCGCCACGACGATGTTCGCGCCGTTCAGGGTGCCCGCCGCAGCCATCGCCCTGACAGCGGACAAGATTACGATGATACCGCCCTTATCGTCCACCACGCCGGGGCCGGTGGCCGTATCGCCATCGCGCATGAACTGCTGGAACGGTGAATCCGGCTCGAACACGGTGTCGATGTGGCCGATCAACAGGATATTGGGGCTGTCCGCATCGCCATAATGGCGCGCGAACAGGTGGCCAGCACGGTCCACATGATCTTGCGTGATCCATTCCACATCGAAGCCCAGTGCCTCGAATTCCGGGATCAGCATCTGCCCGACTTCGCGCACGCCATCATGGTTGTGTGTGCCGGAGTTGACGTTGGTAATCGCCTCCAGCAGCGCGACGTCATCCTCGAAACCAGCCTCGACGGCGGCGATGACTGCCTGCTCGGCTGACGAAAGCTGCGCTGCGGCAGGAGCAGCCGCACTCGCGGCGAAGATTGCGGCGAGCGTGGCTGCTGTGCGCATGATCAGTATACCCGCTTCTTCGGCTCGATATACTTGATATCGTCCGTCAGCGTGTATTCGTGGACCGGGCGGTAATCGATCTTCACTTCGCCGCCATTGCCGCCCCAGCCGGCAAACCATGCGGCGGTGTGCTTCATCCATTCCGCATCGTTGCGATCGGGGAAATCCTCGTGCGCATGGGCGCCGCGCGATTCTTTGCGGTTTTCGGCAGATGTCATGGTGACGACGGCCTGCGCCATCAGATTGTCGAGTTCCATCGTCTCGATCAGATCGGAATTCCAGATCAACGAACGGTCGAACACCTTGATGTCCTGCATCCGCTTGTTGGTCTCGGTCAGGGAGGCGACTCCGGCAGACATCAGTTCGCTGTCACGGAACACTGCGGCGTGTTTCTGCATGGTCTTCTGCATTTCGGCACGCACCTCCGCAGTTGGAGAACCACCATCGGCATAGCGGAAATGATCGAGGCGGGTCAGCGCGAAATCGGCGCTGTCGACGGCCAGTTCATCATGGCTCTGCCCCGGCTTGATCAGTTCCTTCAGGCGGAAGCCGGTTGCCCGGCCAAACACCACAAGGTCGATCAGGGAGTTGGAGCCGAGGCGGTTGGCGCCATGCACCGAGACGCAGGCTGCTTCGCCAACGGCGAACAGGCCCGGCACCACGGCATCGGGATTGCCATCCGCACCGATGGTAACGACTTCGCCGTGGTAGTTACACGGAATGCCGCCCATGTTGTAATGCACCGTGGGCGTAACCGGCAGCGGCTGGCGCGTCAGGTCGACGCCGGCAAAAATCTTGCCGCTCTCGGTGATGCCCGGCAGGCGCTGGGCCAGCACTTCGGGCGCAATGTGATCGAGGTGGAGATATATATGGTCGCCGTCCGGCCCAACGCCGCGCCCCTCGCGCATTTCCAGCGCCATCGAGCGTGACACGACATCGCGGCTGGCCAGATCCTTCGCCGAAGGAGCATAGCGTTCCATGAACCGCTCCCCCTCGGAGTTGGTGAGATAGCCACCCTCCCCGCGCGCGCCTTCGGTAATCAGCACGCCTGCGCCGAAAATGCCGGTGGGGTGGAACTGCACGAATTCCATGTCCTGCATCGGCAGGCCAGCACGCAGCACCATGCCACCACCATCACCTGTACAGGTGTGGGCAGAGGTGGCGGTGTAATAGCAGCGGCCATAGCCGCCGGTCGCCAGCACAACGCCGTGGCTGCGGAAGCGGTGGATCGTGCCATCGTCCATGCACATGGCGATCACGCCAACGCAGACGCCATCCTTCATGATGAGGTCTATGGCGAAATATTCGATGTAGAAATCGGCGGAATACTTCAGGCTCTGCTGGTACAGCGCGTGAAGCATGGCGTGGCCGGTGCGGTCTGCCGCGGCGCAGGTGCGCTGCACGGGCGGGCCTTCGCCCATGTTCTGCATGTGGCCACCGAACGGACGCTGATAGATCGTGCCGTCCTCGTTACGGCTGAATGGCACGCCCGCGTGTTCCAGCTCGTAAACAGCCTGCGGCGCTTCGCGTGCAAGATATTCGATCGCGTCCTGGTCACCCAGCCAGTCTGCCCCTTTCACCGTGTCATACATGTGCCATGACCAGTGATCGGGCGTGTTGTTGCCCAGCGATGCAGCAATGCCGCCCTGCGCTGCCACGGTATGGCTGCGGGTTGGAAACACCTTGGAAATGTTGGCGGTTTTCAGGCCCGCCTCGGCAGCGCCCATCGTGGCGCGCAGACCGGAACCGCCAGCGCCCACGACAACCACATCATATGTGTGATCGATGATGGGATAGGCATTGCCGTTGATTTCGAAAGTCTCTTTGCGGGCCATCAGGCGGCTCCTCCGGAGAATGCAAGACTGGCGATGCTGAACAGACCGAATGCGGCCCCGGCAAAGCAGGCGACGTTGAGCAGGAGAATCACGGCAAACTTGGTGCCGGGTTCATGAATGTACTCCTCGATCACGACCTGCAGGCCAAGGCGCGCGTGCCAGAAAGTGGAAATCACCAGCAGCGCCACCATGAATGCGGGAAGCGGGGATGACAGCCAGCCGGAGATACTGGCGTAGGAATAGTCATTCATCAGCGCCAGCGAGATGCCGAGGAACAGCAGTGTCACCAGATTGCCCACAGCAGTGAAGCGCTGCATCAGCCAGTGATGCGCCCCTTCGTGGGCCGCGCCAAGGCCGCGCACGCGGCCGATCGAAGTTCCATTACCCATAGTATCCCGTCCTAGCGTAGCAGGATGAAGGCCCAGAAGGCCGCAGTCAGCACAATGCCAGCGATCATCGTGACCACGGAATATGTGCGATTCATGTTGAGTTCGTAGCCCGCGCCCAGATCCAGCACAAAGTGCCGCAGACCGGAGCCGAGGTGATTGAAGAACGCCCACGTCAGGCCGATCAGCACCACGATGCCATACCAGCTGGAGGCATGGGTGTAGAATGTCTCGTAAGCATCCGGCCCGCTGGCCAGTGCCCCCAGCCACCACAGCAGGGCGGCGAGCCCCACGGTAGCCATTCCGCTGCCAGAGACGCGGTGAAGGATGGAGACCGCCATGTGCGGCCCCCATTTCCAGATTTGCAGGTGCGGTGAAAGCGGGCGATTAGCCATGTCTTGTCCCGTCGCGTTATTGAGAGCCCAAAGTGTTGCCCCCGCTCTAGCGATTGTGGCGCGTGTGACAAGCGGGCCTTCGGGCAGGGTGACGAAATTTTCTGCGGTCCGCGTTCTGGCACCTTCCCGGCCTTTCCCAGTGCGATGCCCCTCGCTATGGTGGTCACCATGACCAATATCCTAGTTACAGGCAGCAGCAGAGGCATCGGCCAGGCGATCGCGGACCAGTTGGCCGATCGCGGCTGCAACGTCATGGGCCATGCCACTCGCGCGGTGGATACCCGCACCATTGCCGCCGATTTCGCCGATCCCCCCGCCCCGCAAATGCTGTGGCAGGAGGCGCTGGACCATCTGGGTGGCCGTATAGATGTGCTGGTGAACAATGCCGGCCTGTTCGAGGAAATACCGCTGAACGCCAGCGATATCGAATGGCTGGATCGCTGGGAAGATACGTTGCGCATCAACCTTACTGCCGCGGCGCAGCTTAGCCGGTTTGCCATACGCCACTGGCAGGATCGCGGCGCACCGGGCCGCATTGTCCATATTGCCAGCCGCGCCGCCTATCGCGGCGATTCGCCTGCGCACTGGCATTACGCGGCGGCAAAGGGCGGGATGGTAGCGATGCACAAGACCATCGCACGCGCCTACGCCAGTGAAGGCATACTCTCCTATGCCATCACGCCCGGCTTCACCGATACCAGCATGGCGGGCGATTATCTGGAAAGCCGCGGCGGGCCTGACCTGCTGGCCGACATTCCCCTGGGCCGCGTGGCAGAGCCGGAGGAGATCGCCGATATCGCCGTGTTCTGCGCGCTGGATGCACCGCCCAGCATGACAGGCGCAGTTATCGATGCAAACGGCGCCAGCTTTGTGCGCTGACATGCCCTTCTCCTGCCGCTGCGGCACATTGGCCGGAGTGGTAAGCAATGCAGGCGCGAAAAACGGGATGCATGTTGTCTGCCACTGCGCCGATTGCCAGGATTTTGCAAAAGTGCTTGGCGCGCAGAAGTACGTTCTCGACACGCATGATGGAACCGCGCTTTACCAGACACGCTGCAACCGGGTGACTTTCACCCGCGGCAAGGAACGGCTTGCCTGCCTGCATCTTACCCGGAAGCCGACGCTGCGCTGGTATGCTGCCTGTTGCGACACGCCATTGGCAAATACCTTTGCCACGGGAACGCTGCCCTATTTCACCATGCTGCTGGCCAATGCAGATATCGATGCGCGCCACGCACTCGGCCCGCCGATCGGGCACCTGTTCGTGCAGGATGCCGCAAATCCGCCAGCCGGAGAGGCGAATATGTCCATACTGCGCCTTGTCGCCAGCGTCATCCCGCGCATGGCGAAGGATATCGTTTCGGGCGGGCGACGCCGCTCTCCCCTGTTTGACCCAGGAACTTTGCAACCAGTGGCAACGCCGCGCCGCATAGCAGACGAACGGGCGGCAACGTGATGCGCGCACGTAACGCCCTTAAGCCGGTGGGTCTGGCCTTCCTGCTTGCGCTGGGTGCCTGCGTTGCCCCGCAGCCACCCGTACCGCTCGCCAGTGCAGCCGTGCTGGATGCCGCGCGAACCAACGCGCCATCCGCCCTTGGCTGGACAAGGGATTGCGAGGATTGGGACGATTGGAACAAGCGCGCCCGGCCTTTTCGCATCCACGGTGACACATATCATGTCGGCACCTGCGGCATTTCGGCCATTCTGGTTGCCGGAGAGGATGGCCACGTCCTGATTGACAGCGGCACGCGCGATGGTGCGCGCGTCGTTCTCAGCAATATCCGCACCTTGGGTTTCCAACCGCAAAGCCTGCGTGCCGTGCTTACCAGCCATGAACATTTCGATCATGTGGGCGGATTGTGGTGGATCAACCAGAACAGCGGCGCACCCGTGTTCACATCCCCGCGCGCCCTGCCAGTTATCGAAACCGGCATTGCATCCAGTGACGATCCGCAATTCGGCACGCACGCGCCCATGCGCCCTGTTGATCGCGCACAGGTCACGGCAGTCACTCCGGGAGAGACGATCACGATTGCAGGGATTGATTTCACGCCTGTCGCCACCCCCGGCCACACGCCCGGTGCACTGACCTGGCAGTGGGAAAGCTGCGAGGGCACGACCTGCAAAACGATTGTTTATGCAGACAGCCTGTCTGCCGTGGCGCGCGACGATTATCGATTCACGGATCATCCGGACTATGTGCAGGCCTACCGCGATGGCATCGCCCGCCTTGCCGCGCTGAAGTGTGACATACTGCTAACGCCGCACCCCTCCGCCAGCCATATGCGTGACAAGCTGGTGGCAGGTGATATTGGCGCCGGCATGGATTGCGCAGCCTACGCAGGCGATCGCCTTGCGATGCTGGAGCAACGACTGGAAATGGAAGCTGCACAATGAGCTGGAAACTGTCTGCCGTCACCACCAGACAGGCGGTGGAAACCGCGCTGGACCGGCGCGACGAAGCCATTGGCTGGGACGAGGATATCGTCCTCACCGGCTTTGAGGTTGATCCGGAAGAGCCGGACACATGGCGTCTTGATGCCTATACCCATAGCAAGCCCGGCGCTGCTGACCGCGCCGCGGTGCAATCGCTGTTCGACGATCCCTTGCCGCAGATCGCCGCCGAGAAACTGCCGGATACCGATTGGGTGACTGAAAGCCAGAAGGGCGTGGAGCCGATCCGCGCAGGACGCTTTCGCGTGCGCACACCCGATCACCAGATGCTGAACGATCCGGCTTTGACCGAATTTGTCATCCCTGCGGCGCAGGCATTCGGAACGGGCCAGCACGAGACAACGGCAGGTTGCCTGCAAATGCTGGATAATATGCACCAGCGTGGCGTTCGCCCGCAAAATATCGCGGATATCGGAACCGGCACCGGACTCCTCGGCTTTGCCGCGCTGGATCTGTGGCCGCGCGCCTATGCCACAGCCAGCGACATTGATCCTGTATGCGGCCCGGCAGTAGTGTATAATTGTGAACTGAACAATCTTGCACTGGGCACAGGTCGCGGCGAATTTGCGATGGTGATCGCGGACGGTATGGATGATCCTGCACTGCAGGCGCGTGCGCCCTATGACTTGTTGATTGCGAACATCCTTGCCGGCCCGCTGATCGAAATGGCGCACGACTTTGCCGATGCCGTGGCCCCGCGTGGCAGCATCCTTTTGGCCGGTCTGCTGGAAAAGCAGGAAGAGAGCGTCCGCTCCGCATACCGCAAGGCAGGCTTCAGGCTGCACCGGCGGATCGTGAATGGCGACTGGAGCATCCTCTGGCTGCGCCATCGTTTCAGGGGATAGGGAGTTCGAAAAACCATGCCACGCCTGCGGCGCATCCTCCTGGTGGTTTCGGGCCTGCTGGTCGT
>JBASBA010000041.1:0-14649 GCA_049650885.1 Alteraurantiacibacter sp.
GAAGCTGACCGCTAACAGATTCAGCCGCCAATCCAAAAAAAGCATTCTGAAGACGCTGGCTTGACCTGGCGTTATCGCTGGTAACCGTTCTCGCAGTCGCTGAGATCCGGTTATACGCGAACCAATGCGAAACATCTGCCCTGAAATGGCGACTTTCGCGACAACGCGAACATAGCTCGATGTCGGTCGGCTAGGCGATGCTGACCCCTTCGAACACCCATTCCAACAATAGGCAGGCGGTCACCTGACGCCGGCTCGACATCATCAAGTTGAAAGCAAGGAGAACTTGCCATGGCACAGTCGTGCCAAATGAAAAGACGAACGCTGGTTATGCAGCGTCAGGAGGTGTCATCGTGACTACCCTGTTAATTGCTATCATATCGTCGAACGTCAAAACGGTCGCCGAGAAAACAGGGACCGACCACGTCTTGTGGATGGCATACCAACGGCTGGCACTGCTGGTTGATCGGCTGTTCGATCCATACTTCCTATGGCCCTTCTGGTTGGCGGTTGGCGTCATCATCGGTCAGCTACTTTCCACATGGGGAGACAAAGCCGAGGTCGCGCAACGAGAACGGAAAGATGGTCCTTCTTTCCGTTACCTGAAACTACAAGCAGCATTTGTGCGCCTAGGCATCCGACACCGTTGGATTGCAAAAATCGGGGGCGCTGCCTTGAATAAAGCGTTAGAGAACCTCGCGATTGTCCTGCCGCAAAAACATGGCCTCGCACCGCTGCCCGCGCGAAATTTCGAGGCGAAGGAAAAGCGCCTCCGCCAAACGAGCGAGTATCTTCGCAAGGTTCGGCATCACTTAAACGACAGGGATATCGTGGATGCCCGCTTGCTATCATGGGTGATTACGAAGCGCTGATCTGAAACGCACGGCCAATCTCAAAGACGGGTTTTGTCTTGTTGCAACAGGCATTAGGAAGACGATCAAATACCTACGATGCCCCTTTACAGGTCACTGAATAATAACAATTATTTCCTATTGCGCGGTCTATGATGCAAAAACCGTTGATTTGCGCGGGCGTTGCTGCAACAAGCGATACCGCGTATAAGCAAATATCGTTTGTTTTCAACGGTCGGTTGCGCGGGTCTTCCTGCATTCTGACAACCGTTTTCCCTTTTATATCGATAGGATATACTTGGGAAAACCAGTGGCCCAAATCAGACAGTTACGGTGAATTTCGGACGATGCCTGGAACCCAGGTAACTGTAATTTATTGATAATTTCCTGCCAAATAACCCAGAGCCTCTGCGCGCTAAAGTGCAGAGACGGTTTTCAATGGCCGCCGGGCGGTGACGTCTGCTTTGCGCCCCAATTCCGGAACTTAAAGCTTGTCTGTTGGCCGCACGATATCGGTCATCCTATTTAGCCGCGACCGACGAAAGGCATCTTTGTTGCCATGATGGTCAGGAACTGCACCTTCGCCTCAAGCGGAGGTGCGGCCAACTGAACCACGGCGCGAGCGACTTCATTCATACGCGCTCATCTAAAGCC
Source organism: Alteraurantiacibacter sp. (assembly GCA_049650885.1). Taxonomy (GTDB): domain Bacteria; phylum Pseudomonadota; class Alphaproteobacteria; order Sphingomonadales; family Sphingomonadaceae; genus Alteraurantiacibacter. The sequence goes on from JBASBA010000041.1 coordinate 1,506, forward strand.
AAAAAATGGAACTGTAATGCCAACTGATATCCGCAAACGACGATCACCAGCACACCGTCGCCGCCGAGGCTTTCGAGTAGGGCTGCATCCGTTGTTGCATGAGGATCCGCTCGAAGCGCCGGTTATGCGCGGAGGACTACCGTGAGACTGTATAGCGCCAAGACCGCCCTCTCTTTTCAAGGCCCCGTCCCCGGTATAGGGTAAAATTTGGCGAAAGGTGCTGTTCAGGAGAGTGAATTGGCAAATCAGCGTAGCGACTTTTTCTCATGGGCAAGCTAAATCCGGCGTTCGTCGCACGGCACTCCATTGTCTTGCTGGATGGCGATTCTGACGAAATAACGGTAGCTATGGCGAACCCTGCAGACCGGGCCGCTCTCGCCGGCTTGCGTTTCGCCATGGCCCGCTCGATACGGGCCGTTCCGCTCGCCACCGCAGGGCAGACCAAGTTGGACGAAGTGCTCGAGTTGGGCGAATTTGAAGTGGTTGTGCAGGGCGAGCCACAACCTTGCGAGGGTTCGGACGCAAGCTCGTCCAGCACATTAAGCCTAACAGCAATATTCGACACATGGCTGCAGGGCGAACGCCGAAACGCGCTCGGGATCGCTCCGCTTATCGCTATGCTGGAAAGCGGACACTCCCTGGCGGAAGCGTCAGATGCGCTGCTGCGCGGCTCGGCAGGGAGTACCTTGCCCACTGCGACGCACCACGTCGCAACCGCGCTGTTGCGGGGCCAACCGCTCGACCAGGCGTTGCGCACCACCCGCCAGATCCCGCGTTGGTTCGGGTTTGCTGTGGCATCGGTGCCAGCGGCGGATCAGCAGATTGCTGCTGCCATATGTCTTTTTCACCAAGAAGAGCACGCAGCCGGCCGCCACGATCGAACCCGGATGGCCCTTGTCGAGCACCTTGCGCTTTGGTTTGCGATCTGTGGCATTTGGACATTGGTCTCGGGACTTGGCGTGGCTCTCGTCGCGCTCCTGGGAGCGTGGTTCGCCTTTCGCCTTGGGAAACTGACCAAGCGAGCAGCAACTAGCGATCTCGTCCGGTATCGGATACTGGAGCTGATCGCGGCTTTGACGAGCCTGCAGGTTGCGCCCAGGCAGGCCGTTCGTGTGGGTTTCACCTGTCTCGCCGCGTGGTCGCCCACTTGGGGAAAACTGCCCGATACGCGCGAGGGCCTTGCGGAAGCTCTCGAATTGCCGGCATTCGAACGCGCGCTGCTCCACGGAAATCTTGACGAGGCGTCGATGCGTGTAGCCCGCGAATGCGAAAAGCGGGCAGACATGGCATTGCATCGTCACAGGTGGCTCGCCCGCTGTAGCGCTTTTACACTTGGCGGCGCGGCCTTGTTGATCGGGGCGCTCCTGTGACGAAAGAGTTGACAGCCAAACCGGAACCGGGGGATCGCGTTTGTCCTGAGGACAAGATCGTTTCTTTTCCTTCCCTTGCCCATTCAACCGCTGAAGAAGATGCTCCGCTCATCGTGCCACCCGATGCGCAACTGGCGCTTGAACAGCCTCGTTTCCCCAGGGGCCGGATAGCGTTCAGGCGTAGGCTCAGCACACTCTCACCACTCCCATTGCGCGAGGTGGCCTGGACCGATCCCTTTTCCAATGCGCGCGGCGGCGAATGTGTCGTCCTGGTCAAGAATGCGTTTCTCGACCAGAAAGCACAGGCGATATCGCGCAGCGGCCAGCTTCGCCTTGAGGTGCAAACCGTTTCAGGGCAGCGGGTCCATTACGCACCGCCCGTCGCACGGCGGCGTTTTGCCGTGAGCCTGGTCATCGCGACCATATGCGTGGCCGTCGCTGTGACGATGATTCTTGCGGTGCCCACGAGGCAGGCGAGCATCCCTGCTCCGGAAGCGCAGGCGGCGCCGTCGTTAATGCCTCTGTTCGAGCGGCCAGGAATGCTGGCCGCGCTTAGGCGTGCCGCAGACGAGGTGCCGGAAGGGGCGGTCCTCTCCGCTATTGCTGCGGAGGGAGAGGATTCTTTGACGATCGAATTTACGGTACAGGATCCTGACACCTTTCGGCCGATCTTGAAGCCCCAGGCCCGGGAAATTCGACAATCTCGGCTTGCCAGCGGAGGCTATCAGATGATCTACGCTATTCCGCTCGCCGGGCAGGACCAGTCGGCGGGGAAAGCGCCCGTCCTCCGTGCAAAAGATGCTGACCAGGCGATGCAACGTGTCACAATTCGCCTGCGCGATCTGGCGCGCCGGGAGGTCCTGCAGATAGCCACTGCCGGCGCGACAGCCACTGAACAAGGCCTGTTGATGGGCGTACAAGTGGTCGGCCCCCAGTCCAGCGTACTTTCCTTCGTAAGTGCGATCGAAAGTGGTCAGCCTGCCATGCGGTTCGTCGATTGGCGGGTGGAAAACCATAGCGCCGGGATTGCGATGTCGGGCGAGCTGCTTGTCCCCTGGCAGACTGTACAGTGACAATCGGACCTGTCCTTCTCGACCGCCATCTGGCCGTGCGCGCGGCGGCCATATTGCTTGCGCTGGCGGCGCTGGGATGGGCACTGGCCAAAAACCCCTCTACCGCTCCCTCCGCGCAAGTATCGCCGCAGGTGGAGCAGTTGCTGCCGGTGGCGCAAGCGCGCGCAATAAGTTCGCCACTGTTTCCGGCGGGGGACCCTTTGATGGCCAGCCCCGCGGAACTTAATTCGGTATCTCCTCCCGAACTGCTGGGCCTAGCAGGTCGTTTGCCCGATGACGTCGAAGTCCTGGCGAGGGATGCCGATGGCGAGACGGTGACCCTGCGCATCGGTCAGAGCGCACAAGGATGGACGCTCATGTCGGTAGCTGCCGACCGGGCCGTGTTCGAAAAGAATGGCGAACAGGCCGTCCGCACCCTGGACTAGCTCTTTTCTGCTACATCTGGTGGTCGGACACATAGCCCGGATGCTCCACCAGATAAGGAATCGAACCCGCAAGCAGCGCGACCGCCAGTAACCAACTGGCAACCACGCGCGGCACCAACGGCCAGCCTCTGGCGACGCAGAACCGCGACAAAGCCGCCAGGAAGAGGATTATCAGAACGCCTGCCAGGTCGCGCGAAGCGAGTAAATCGCCCGGCAGGACAAGCCCCGCCCACACACCGGCATTGGCGCCCAGTGCGGGCCAAGACAGCGAAAACCGCCTGAAGGGAAAGGAACCAGGCAAATAGATCGGCACCACGGTTGCGACCACGCTGATCCAACACCCCGCAAATGCGACATCGGATGGCGCTTCCACACCTATCAGTACGACCGCCAGCGCCAGGAATATCGCCAGCGCAAGTGCCACGATCGTCTGCCTTGCCTGCGCGAAACCCGTAGCCAGCGCCAGTGCGGCAAGCAGCAGGCCTGCGGCAATTGCTCCTCCCGTCATCCGCCAGCGGCCGCTACCAGGAACCACAACCCGGCAATGGCGATGACTGCGGCCGCAGCGCGCAAAACTTGTTCGCCGATCCCCCACTTGCGCAGCAGGCCAAGAGCGATCCCGGCCACGTGCAGAAGCCCCGTGGCGATAACGAAGCCAAGGCTGAAGCTCACCGGATTGGCCATCGATGGCAGTTCCAGCCCGTGAGCATAGCCGTGAAACAGCCCGAAGAGAGCCACGATGAGCGCTGCCAGCCAGACCGGCGGACGCCATCTGAAAAGAATGGACAAGCCCAACACTAGCACGGACAGCGCGATGCCGACTTCGACCGGTGGCAACGGCATTCCAGCCATCGCCAGCACGCCGCCAAACGCCATGACGGCAGGAAAGATGATCGGCAGAAGATAAACCAGCGGTCGGCCGAGAAACGCTCCCCAGATGCCTACGGCCACCATGGCAAGCAAATGATCCAGTCCTGCCAGCGGATGGAGGAAGCCGCCTTGAAAGCCCAAAGCGAGCGAGTCAGATTCGTGGGCCAAAGCAGGCTGAATGGGCAGGACAAGGGCGAAAAGGACTATTGTCCCCGTCGTAATTCTCTGGATGGGAGACAGCGTACTAAACCTTGCGTTGCCATGGACAGGCGCGCATACTTACGCAATCTTTGACAATATTACAGGCTTTTGATGTATAAATTCTGGTTCGTCCCAATTGCTGCGGCGCTATGTGGGCCCGCCTTCGCGCATGACTTCTGGATGCAGCCAAACGATTTCGTCCTTGAGGAACCGGGAACGGTGGGAGTTGCCCTGTATGTCGGTCATGGCAACGACAAGAGTTTCTGGGCAGTCGGTCGTGAGCATGTGATGCAGTTCAATTCCATCGGTCCCGATGGTCTGGTGGATCGCAAAGACACGCTGAGAACGAACGGGAACAGACTTTTGGCCGTCGTTCCGCTGACACAACCCGGAGCCCACATTCTCGCCCTGCAATCGCATTCATCGTTGAGCCGGCTGCCGGGCGTGCGTTTCAACGATTATGTTGCGACCGAAGGCATAACTCCGATCGCCGAGGCACGCAGGGCCAAGGGTGACCGAAACAGCGAAGGCGTCGAATTCTATAGTCGCCGCAGCAAGACAATCGTCCAGATCGGCCCGGTAAACGCCCGCGCGATTGCTCGCGCAACCACACCGGTCAACCTCAAGCTCGAAATTGTGCCGTTGCGTCATCCGCAAACGCTTGGGAATGGCTCGACCATGCCGGTTCGCGTGCTGTTCAACGGTGAGCCCCTCCGGGGAGGTCTGGTAAAGCTCACTGACCTTGCTGCCGATGCCGAGCCGATTGCAACGGTTCGGACTAACGCGTCCGGAATCGCAAATTTCCGCATCCCGCGAGCGAGCCAGTGGCAAATGAACGTGGTCTGGTCCGAAGCGGCGCCCGCGCGGAGCGAGGCGGACTACCTGACGATTTTTTCCAGCCTCGCTTTCGAGACACTTCAGTAAATTCCATCCACTTCGGCAGGAAGACGAGCCTGAGGCGGTTCGAGCAAGAGAGAACGCCTGTCGCCAAGTTCTGCTTCGGCGCCGCGCAGACGATCATACCGCTCAGCCGAAGCATCGGCCACTGATCGTGAATCGCGCAAAATCGTTGGCCTCAGGAACACGAACAGCGTGCGCCGGGTCTTTGATTCCCGCCGGCTCTTGAAGAGTTCGCCCACAATCGGAATGTCGCCCAATATCGGGACTTGGCTACGGGTCTGAATTTCATCATCACTGATGAGACCACCGAGGATGATCGTCTGTCCATCGTCGGCGAGTACAGTTGTATTGATCGAGCGTCGATTGGTGACAATATCGGCCGCGCCGGCGACTGCGCCAATCAGCGAAGATACTTCCTGATCGACTTCCAAACGCACGATATCGCCTTCGTGTATTCTCGGCACGACGCGTAGGGTGATGCCGACATCGGCGCGCTCAATCGTGGTAAAAGGCGTTGTCGTGATGCCCTGCGATACGAAGGAACCGGTGCGAAACGGCACGTTCTGGCCCACGACGATTTCTGCCGGCTGGTTGTCGAGCGTGGTGATACTGGGCGTCGATAGCAGGTTCGCTCGCGACGACTGTCCCAGCGCCTGGATAAGGATTCCGAAGGACCCTCGGTCGCCCAAGCCGATGCTCAAGCCGTCCGGTGCGACCGCTGCGACCGCGGGCGAACCGACAATGGCCAACGCCTGGCGGAGCGACAAATCAAGGTTGCTGAATGACGTGGCGCCCGAGTTGATGGCGGCATCAGCGGCGGGACCCAGGCCAAGCTGGATTCCGAGTTGCTCGGACTGGTCGCCGGTGATCTCGACGATCGCGGCTTCGATCAAAACCTGGGGGCGGCGAATATCGAGTTCGGTGATGATCGATTCGACCGATGAGACGATTGCCGGGGGACCGCGCACGACGATGGCGTTCAGTGCCGGCGAGGATTGGATTGAGAAGTTCTCGCTCGAAAAACCGGTCGTCCTGGAGTTCGACGAAACACCGGCATCGGCCCGGCGCGGTGCATCAATGCTATTGGCGCCCGCACCAAGGGCAGGAAGCCCACCGGCCGCCGACGTCGTCTCACGTACCGAAGCGGCACCGTTCAGGAGTCTCGAACCACCAACTTCGTTCAAGGTGCGGGCTACTGGATTGTTGGCTCCGGCTTCCGCGCCGAGCAGCCCGGCGAGGATTTCGCTGACTGTTTCCGCGTCATTGTATTTCAGGCGAAAAACCCGCACCACTGGCGCGGCCCCGTCGGGCGTGTCGAGCGTATTGGCGATGCGCTGACCTTCTGCGATCTGCTGCTTGCTGCCGCGCAGGAGAACAATATTGCTGCGCTCGTCCGCAACTGCGCGGAAACCCGATTCGTCGCCGCCCATGATCCCCTCGATCGCGGTGGCGACCTCTTGGGCGCTGGCGTATCGCAAGCTGATCATCTCGAAGCCATCCGCACTCCCTCCACGATCAAGCGAGGCTGCAATTCCGGCTATCCGCGCCACGTTGTCAGCGTAATCGGTCACGACAATGGCGTTCGGGCTCGTTACCGCTTCCAGGCCTCCGAACGAAGCGACCAGGGGCCTGAGTACGCGTGCGGCGACTTCGGACGAGAGATTCTCTAAACGCACAAGCCGCGTAACCACGCTGCCCGACGCACCTGCGGAAGAGGGTTCGCGCGCCGCCGACGACTGCGGAATGACGCGCCAGGCCCTGCCATTCTGCACCGTCGCATAGCCTTGGCCGCGCAACACGGTGACGAATAACTCCCAGACACCCGCAGGGCTGAGCGGCGTGGCAGAGGTGACGTTGACCGTCCCTTGTACCGCCGGATCGAGAATGATCGTCCGACCTGTAATGCGCGAAATCTGCTGGGCCACATCCGCGATGTCTATGTCGCGCATATTGACAACGACATTCGCCGTCGAGGTCGGTTGGGCCGATTGTCCGAGAGCGGGCGCTGCAAGCGCCGCGGCAATTATCATGGTCAGCGACCAGCGATGGAGAATCGTCATGATGCGCGTGTCTTAGGCAATTGTCGGAGCAAGCGATAGGCCGGACATCGATGAGGCAAGGTAAATCTCTCGATCCCCCAGTCGGGTAGCGGGCGATAGGCCTGTTTGCGGGACGTTTTCAGCCGGCGATAGAGCAGGCGCGGGCGGCGAAGCTGTTGTTCCTCCCCGTGCCGATCTGGGAATCAGGCTGCGGATCGCATCGACCCCGGAAGCCGGTGCGGACGTGGCTGGGGGTGCTGCGGGTGCCGGCGGGGCAGGCAATTGGGAAGGAGAAGCCGTTGCTGGAACACCGGGCACAGGAACACCCGGTCTTGTCGATATGCCCTGGCCTGCCCGGCCATCGTCCTCGTTTCCGATCGAAATTGTCTGCAAGCCGGTTGCGGTGCGCAAGACCACCTGCTCGGGCAGGATTTGTTCGATCACGCCGCCGCCGACACTTTCGCCGATGCCATACGAGGTTACGATGCCGTCCGACCCGGCGATTAGCGCAACCGAGGCGGTTGTCGGTATTGCCGCGAATATCGCGCGCAGTTCCAGCGAACCGACTGAACTATCGCTGGAAACGGCGGAAGCCGTGCCGAAAGGGGCGAGAGCGAGAACGGGTCCAACATCCAGGGCCTGGCCGCCACCGGGTGCGACAGGGGCCGCTACGGGACCAGCACCGGTGTAACCTTGGAGACGCCAGGTCAATGTCGCGAGCGCCAATCCAACAGATGCGATGACGAGTCCGGTAAAGATATCGGCTCCCAGCCGCGCCTGCCTGGGTGTCATGGTGTCACTGTCCCTTGGTCGACGAAGCCGCGCAAGGTTATCAGCGGCGTAGCTTCATTTTCTTGCATAACAGCGACCGACACGAGTTCAAGGTCTGGATCGTCGCTCGCCGAACGGGTTACCGAAACGTCCCAGCGCCATTGCAGTATTTCCACTGTACCATCCGCCGCCGGCGACAGTCCCAGACGGGCTTCGGCAAGGGCATTTTCGGCGGCCCATTGCGCGGCCGCACGGCGTTCGAGCGATTGCAACCGGTCGATATGGGCTTCGGTTGCGCGAATGATTCCGACTCCTGCGACAGCGAGGATGACCATTGCCACCAGCGCCTCTATCAGGGTGAACCCGGCCTCCTTTCCGGTTCTTCGCGAGGTCATGGTGCGGAGTCCGCCATGAGCTCTGCTGCCCTGTCACCCTCGCCGGGAGCGATTCGTGCGGTCATCCCGTCAAACGCGATGATCCAGCGGCCTGTTTCGCCCTCGAGGCGGATGGTAAAGGGCCGGCCCGCGCCACTCGCGCCAATGGGGATAATCGCTTGGCTGACGTGGAGATCCATGCCGGTTGGCAGGACGAATTCCTCCGATAACTGCGGAACCTGCGAGGGCTGCCAGTCGCTCGCCGGGTTCGGGCGCTCGACGAAACTGTAACCGTGTGCCCCCATCTGGATCGCCATCTGTCGGTCGGAAATCATCGTCTCATCGGCCGCGAGCTGGATTTGCGCCTGCATGCGCATGGCGGCCGCGCGCATATCAATGCCACGATTGGAGCCCAGCGAGAGGACGGCAATCGACGCTGTGATCCCAATGATCGCGAGCACGACGAGCATTTCGACCAGCGTCATCCCCATTTCGCCGGCGGCGGGGCCGGATCGATCCTGCGGCCCAATGCGCATTCCTATCGCCCGGTGACTGAGATATCCGAGTCCACCCCTTCCCCACCCGTCTCGCCATCCTTGCCCAGCGACCTGATTTCAAAGCCCACCGCGTCCGGCCCGGGGTTGGTATATACATAAGGGCGGCCCCAGGGATCGGTGGGAACCTGATCGAGATAGCCGCTGGGCGACCAGTTCACTGGCACCGGGGCTGCGGTCGGCAGGGCGGACAGCGCTTCCAGTCCCTGTTGCGTACTCGGGTAATCGCCATTGTCGAGCCGATACATCTTAAGCGCCGAGGAGATGGTGCGCAGGTCTGTCTGCGCGACTGTCACGCGCGCCTGGTCCGGGCGGCCGATAACGTTTGGCACGATAAGATAGGCCATGACCGCGATGATCGCGAGCACAACGAGGATTTCGATAAGGGTCAGGCCCGCTTCTTTCGGTGGCGCGGAAAAGCAGGCTTGTCGCTGCGAAAATGGCTTTGGAATCTTGATCATGATGCCTATGGTATATGGGAACTATGACAAATCCAATCACCAGATCGGACTGGCCTGCAAATTCGGGGTCTGACTCGGAAAGTATAGCGAGCGGAATTTGGCTGATTGACGATGACCGGTTGGTCAGCGTGGAGGATTTCGACGATGGTCCTTCGACCGTTCTGGTCCGGTCCGAAGACGTGCTCATTCTCACGGTCGAATTGCCCCCGATTTCCTCGGTCGCGAAGCGGCGAGCGGCTTTACCATTCGCGATCGAAGACCGGATCGCCGAACCGCTAGAGGAGGTCCATGTCGCGCTCGGCGCGGAGATCGGACCCAACCTTCATCTTGCTGCGATCGTGCGTCACGATCTGATGCTGCGCTGGGTGGCGATGCTCAATACCGCCGGACTTGAGCGCGCGTCGCTGGTCCCCGATTGCATTGGTCTGCCTGTTCCCGGTGCCGGGTCGTGGTCGGTCGATCTGGCGGGCGAACGCGCGATTGTGCGCACCGAAGACCGCACCGGCTTTGCTATCCCTTTTGCCTTGCTCGAGCCGACATGGAAATCAGCCGGCACGCCCGCTTGTATCAGCTATGGCGATTCCCTGCCGCCCGATCTGCACGCGCCCGAGGCGACAATCGAGAAAGGTCCGCTTGCCGAACGGCTGGTCGAGCCCGATGTGGATTTGCGACAGGGTCCATACGCGCCACCGCGCAAAGCGATAGCCCCGCTGTGGAAGCGAATAGCTACCGTGGCCGTGCTGGGCGCGCTTGCTCATGCCACAATCGCGGTTGCCGACACCATTGTTCTCGGCGGAATTGCCGATGACCGGGAGGAGCAGGTACGTGCGCTCGCTCTAACTGCCGCGCCTTCGCTGGCGCTGGGGCCGGATCTTTCCACCTTGGTGGCGGACTTGCCTGTCACATCTCAACTCTCCGGAACGTCGAGCGCATTCCTGACTCTCATGACGGTTACCGGCACCGCCTTTGGCCAAGCGAATGCTCCCGCGATCTGGCGCTCGGTCCGGTTCGACGATGCGGGTCAGGTTCTCATGCTTGAAATCGAGACCGACGACCCGGCGGGTCTGGAACAAGTAGCGGCAGCGCTCGCGGAAGCCGGCATGGACGTACGCCCCGGTGCCGTGAGCATGGACGGCGGGCGCGCTGTCGGATCTTTCGAGGTGACCCCACGATGATTTCCGACCGCCTCGACTTTTCCGCGCTGGCACCATACTGGCATCGCAGCCGCGACTGGTGGAGCGCACGCAGCCTGCGCGAGCAGGTTCTGCTCGGTGCGTTCGCGACGTTCGCGATATTTGTTTTGCTTCTGATCCTCGTCGTCAGTCCGTTGCGGGACGCGCGGAGCGATGCGCTGGCCCGTATACGTAGCGCCGATATACTGGAAGCGCGCTTGCGCAGTGGCCCGGACGACCTTGTTCGCAGCATGTCCTTTCGCACGGGCTCGGTTTCCGCCATCGTAACCAACAGTACCGCAGCGGCCAATCTGAAGATTAGCACAGTCGAGACGGTGGGAGGCGATTCGCGCGTCGTGTTCGATAACGTCCCGTTCGATACACTCATGAACTGGACTGCAGAGATAGAGCACAATACGCCCTTGCGCCTGCGCGAAGTGACGATCACCGGTCAGGGTGCCCCGGGCTTTGTTTCCGCGACGGTGACAGTAGGCGAATGAACGAAAGTTTTGTTCCCCCCGCCAGCGATACGGCCCCCAGGCGCGCCGAACCTATTCCCTTGAAGCCTATTCCCTTGAAGGACGCATCGCCAGCTCTCGATTACAACTTCGCGCGCGAAAATGGCGTGTTAGTAACGCGCGAGGATGGTAGCCCGATCCTCTTGCACCGGGCTCATGCAGCGTTGCCTGCTCTACTCGAAATTCAGCGCCTTTACGGTTCGTTGACGTACCGCCAGGTGAGCGACAAAGCGTTCGAGGCGACGCTGCAATCGCTCTACAGCGACAGCGCGAGCGCTGCAGCCGATTTCGATGTCAATGACGATTTCGACCTTACATCGCTGGCCGACAGTGCCGCGGAGGTCGATGATCTGCTGGACAACCGCGATGATTCGCCCGTCATCCGTCTAATCAACGCGCTGCTATTGCAGGCGATCAAGGAAGGCGCATCGGATATCCACGTCGAAGTGCTGGAACGACGCCTGGTCGTGCGCTTCCGCATAGATGGCGTCCTACGTGAAATTATCGAGCCGAAACGCGCTCTGGCACCATTGCTGGTAAGCCGCATCAAAGTCATGGCCCGGCTCGACATCGCCGAAAAGCGCGTTCCGCAGGACGGACGTGTAACCTTGCGTCTGGGCGGCCATTCGGTCGACGTACGAGTTTCGACCATTCCCACGCAGCACGGAGAGCGGGTGGTGATGCGTATTCTCGACCGCGGATCGGTGCAGCTCGAACTTAGAAGCCTGGGCTTGAATTCCCGCGACCGCGAACTTATCGAACGCCTGTTGCATCGGCCCCATGGCATGATTCTGGTCAGCGGGCCGACGGGTTCAGGTAAGACGACGACGCTCTATGCGGCGCTGACGCGGCTGAACGACCGCCACCGTAATATTATGACCGTCGAGGACCCGATCGAATACGAACTCGACGGTATTGCGCAGACACAGGTCAACCCGCGAACCGATATGACCTTTGCCCGTGGCCTGCGTGCCATCCTTAGACAGGATCCCGACGTCATCATGGTGGGCGAAATTCGCGACCAGGAAACAGCCGAGGTTGCCGTGCGGGCGAGCATGACCGGACACCTCGTGCTATCCACCCTGCACACCAACTCCGCAGTTGGCTCGATTACCCGCCTGATCGATATTGGCGTCGAGCGCTATTTGCTCGCTCCGATGGTGGTTGGCTTGATGGCGCAGCGGCTGGTGCGCCGGCTGTGCCAGCCGTGTCGGGTTCGCAGCGAGGCAAGCGAGGCCGATGTTGCGCTGGTCGAAGGGAAGATCGAGTTGGGCGAGCCGATCTGGCGGCCCGGCGGCTGCGAGCAGTGTCACGGCGACGGCTATCGCGGGCGCCTCGGGGTGTATGAAGTCGTCGGAGTCGATCGCGAACTCGAGGCGATGATCCATGATGGTGCATCCGAAGCACAGATGCTGGCCCATGCTCATCGCCGGAACCCCTCGCTGCTTGATGATGGCGTAGCCAAGCTCCGCGACGGGTTGACCACTGCCACCGAGGTCGCGCGTGTGGTGCGCGAAGAGGCCTGACTTGCCCGTATTCAGTTACCAGGCGGTCGATAGTGGCGGACGCACCAAACGCGGTGTAATCGAAGCGCAGAGCATGGCTACCGCACGCCGCGCGCTGCGGGAAAAGAAGCTGCTGCCGGTATCTGTCACTGCCAGTGCCCGCGGCTCGGCCACCGGGAAAGCGACGGGCGAAGCCAGGTCGCTGGACGGATTGCTTGCCAGGTTGCGCCGCTCCAGACCATCGGGCCGGGATCTTTCCACCGCCACGCGCCAGCTTTCAACCCTGATCGGCAGCGATGTGCGTATCGAGGAGGCGCTGCGGCTGCTCGCCGCGCAGGATCACAAGCCGGCCCTGACCGAAACTTTGCTCGACGTGCGGGCAAATGTGCTGGAAGGGTCGAGTTTCGCCCGCGCATTGGCGCAGCATCCGAGCGTGTTTCCTGATTTCTATGTCGCCTCGATTCATGCAGGCGAGCAGTCGAGCCGGCTCTCCGAAGTCCTCGTCTACCTGGCCGATTTCGTCGAGGCACGGCACGCGGCCAGTCGCAAGCTCAAACTGGCGCTGCTCTATCCGGCCCTGCTGGCTACGATATCGGCTCTAATCATGACCTTGATGATGATCTATGTCGTGCCAGATATCGTCGAAGTGTTTGTTTCGCGCGGAGCGGACTTACCGTTTCTGACGCGGCTGCTGATCGCGTCGAGCCAGTTTCTCAACTCCTACGGGTTGGTCCTGCTTGCGTTGATTGCGCTCGCAGCCTTTCTGGGCTTGCGGCAATTCGCCAGGCCGGAGGTTCGGCTCGCTTTCGACCGGATGCTGGCAACGCGGCGACCGTTTATGAAGTTCAGCCGCCAGATCAATGCGGCGCGCTTTGCCGCCACGCTCGCCACATTGGTCCAGAGCGCAGTTC
>JBASBA010000042.1:0-4650 GCA_049650885.1 Alteraurantiacibacter sp.
TGGCTCGGGCGGCTCGTCGATGAAAGCGACGTGCCCGCGCTGCTCAAGACCTTCGCGATCAGCAGCGAGGTCGTCATGTCGGGTGACGGCGTGATGGATGTTCTGAACCGGCGGAACACCGTGACGATCGAACGGCCGTGGCCGATGACGATCAAGCGCAGCCTCGTGAATAAGGAGCAGCGCATCGAGATCGTGGGCGACAACGCGTCGCACCTGACCTGGTTGAAGTCGCTTGGCTGCTTCACTGAAATCATCGCTTACAAAACGCGGGTCTTCGTGCCCGCAGACCGGGCCGACACCATCGTTGGAGCGATCATGGAGACGGCCTGAGGCGGGCAGAAAGAGGAGGGGGAAGGGATGGGGTGTCCTGATGAATTGTCGGGATCAACCTCAAGGAGAAGACCCCATGACTGCCCCGAAAAACAAAGGCGCATCGAACGCCGTTCAGACCATTCCCCTAGGCAAGCTTCATCTTTCGGCCGCGAATGTCCGCAAGACGATCAACGAAGATGCCGATACCCAGCTCTCGCACGACATCGAAGCGCGCGGACTCCTGCAGAACCTCATTGTCACCAAAGCCAAGAAGCGCGGCCATTTCGACGTCATCGCCGGTGGCCGCCGCCTGCGCGCCATGAACCAGATCGTCGCCCGCAAGGGCTGGAAAGCCGATACCGAGATTGCCTGCAAGGTACTCGACAGCGAACCCGGCGATTCCACCGAGACCTCGCTGGCCGAGAACTTTCAGCGCATGGCCATGACGCCCGCCGAAGAATGTCGCGCTTTCCAGCATTTCACGTCGGAAGATGGCGATGTCGAGGCGGTTGCCCTGCGCTTCGGTATCACCCGCCGCTTCGTCGAAGGCCGTCTGCGCCTCGCCAGTCTCGCCGATCCCATCTTCGAGGAACTCGCCGCGGGCAAGATGACGCTCGACCTGGCGAAAGCCTACGCTTCGACCGACCAGCACGAAGTCCAGCTGCGCGTTTTCGAGCAGATGAATGGCTCGTGGCAGGGCGACAACCCCGACACTGTCCGGCGCATGATTGCCGATGGCAGCGTGCGCGGCAACGACCCGCTCGCACTGCTCGTAACCGAAGACCGGTATGTCGCCGCCGGCGGCAAGGTCGAACGCGACCTGTTCAACGAAACCGCCGACGATCGCTGGCTCGATATCGAAATCCTGCACAAGCTTGCCGATGAAACGATGCAGGCGGAAGCCAAACGCCTACTCGATGAGACCGGCATTGCCTGGGTACGGCCGATCGCGGGCAGCAGCTCGTACAACGTCCAGCACGATCTCGGCCTTAATCCGGTTCGTTTGCCGCCGGCTCCGATCGGCGCGGAAGCAGCGACGCGGATCGATGCGATCCAGACCCGAATGGAACAGATCGGCGAGACGATCGACGCCTTGGCGGAAGACGACGAGGAAGGATACGACACGCTGCAGAGCGAGTATGACGATCTCGACCGCGAAATGCGCGAGCTTTCCAACCCGAAGGCGGACCTGCCACAGGAATGGAAGCCCGAAGTCGGCACGTTCCTGCTCGTCACCACCACCGGCGAAATGGTCCTGGAAGGCGGCTATTTCAGCGAGAAGCAGCTGAAGATGGAGCGCGACGACGAGGGCAACGTCACCGGCGGCACGTTCGAAGAACCCGTTTCGCGCGGTTCGGGGAGCAAGGCTCCTGCCAGTCCCGAGGCCACCGCGCCGGGCGGCAAGCCGATCAGCGCCAAGCTGTTCGACGAACTGTCGGTCCAGCGACGCAACATCCTGTCCGCTTCGCTGCTCGGCGATCCCGGCCTCGCCATGGACTTCGCGATCTTCTCGATGGCGGACAAAGGCTATGACGGCTCCGGTACGACCATTAAGGCCGGTCATCCAAACGATCCGGTGCTTTCCAGCAATGTGCCCAAATCGCTGGCCGACGACTATCTTGCCGGTGCCTACGACAATCTGGAAAAGGGCTGGACCGAGCCTCGCACCGTGGTCGACCGCTTTACCGCTTTCCGCGCTCTCGACGATGAGACCAAGGCGGCATGGCTTGCCTATGTCGTGGCGACCTCGCTCGAAGCTAAGAAGGGCTATTCCAGCGAGTATCACCCGATCCACGCGATGCTCGGCACGATCCTCGATATCGAGCCTGCAACCATGTGGCGGCCGACGGCGGAAAACTTTTTCGATCGGATCGCCAAGGGCAGCTCGCTCGAACTCCTGAAGGAAGTGGGCGGAGCGGATCTGGCCAACCGGTATTCGGGATCGAAGAAGGGCGAAATCGCGACGTCGTGCGAGAAGATCTTCGCTGGCGACACGATCATCGAGGACGACATCAAGGAGCGTGCGCTCGCATGGGTGCCCGCAGCGATGCAGTTCACCGTGGAGGAAGCGGATCCCGAGCCCGAACCTGATGCGGACGCCGATGCCGACGCCGATACGGGTGAGAGCGAGGCAGAGAACGATGACGATACCAACGTCAACGATGAGATCACGGTCGACGAAGAAGCGACTGTCGATGCCTGACAGGACATCCTGACAGAACATCACTTCTCCTGATGAACCTACGGCCCGGAGCGACATGATCGTTTCCGGGCCATTTTTTCACAACACGACAAGGAATTTCCCATGAAGCGGGGCAAGAAGCGCGACATCGCGGCCGAAATCAGCAACCTCATCATTTCCAAGATCGAAAGCGGTACGCTTCCCTGGCGCAGACCGTGGACCCTCACCGGCTCCGGCGCCAGGGAGGGAGGGCGACCGCTCAGGGCCAATGGCGTTCCCTATACAGGGATCAACGCCGTCTATCTGTGGGCCGTGGGTGATGCGCTTGGCTATCGCTCGCGCTACTGGATGACGTACAAGCAGGCCAGGGATCTGGGTGCACAGGTCCGGCGCGGCGAAGGATCATCGCTCAGCGTGTTCTTCAACTCGACCCAGAAGACCGTGGTCGATAAGATCACCGGCGACGAAGCGACCAAAAGCATCCGCTTCATGCGCAGCTACGCCATCTTCAACGCCGACCAGATCGACGATCTGCCAGAGCGTTTCCGTCCCGACGCCCTCAAACTGGAAAAGCCATCGCCTTCCGAGCGGCAGGCGGCGATCGATGCGTTTTTCGATCCGATTGCCATCGAGGTTCGACATGGCGGGGATCGTGCGTTCTATTCGCCCGGCGGCGATTACGTCCAGATGCCACCCAAGGCCGCTTTTCGGTCGAGCGATCATCACGCTGCTACATTGGCGCATGAGCTGGGCCATGCAACCGGCGCCACCCACCGGCTCGGCCGCACATTCGGCAAGCGGTTCGGCGACAGAGCCTATGCGTTTGAGGAACTGATCGCCGACTGCACCAGCGGCATAATCTGTGCCGAACTGGGCCTGCCCTGCGAATTGCATGACAGCCATGCCAGCTACATCGAAGGGTGGCTCAAGATACTCAAAGCCGACAAGACCGCGATCATCACCGCGGCTGCGCAGGCCGAGAAAGCGTACAGATGGCTGGCCGCATTCTCGCAAGGCGAAGAAGAAGCCGAGGAGACGGTCGATGACGCGCGCATTCAGGCTCACGGTTAGACCAACTGATGCCGATCTGGTTCTGCTGGTACAGATTGTCGAAATGCGCTTCCAGCTCAGGAACGGTGAGGACGGGATCGTCTCACGCGAACTGGCCGATCGTCTGCTCGTTCTCGATCCCGGCAAGACGCCGGAACAGCATTATGCTTCCTTTGCCATGGATATGCTCGGCCAATGGGACATCGAGCCCATTCGCGGGGGGCCTGTCGTTGCCGTAACGGGTGGTCCCAGCGCCGATCCCTTGGAAACTGATGGGTCTCTTTGCGCTGATTGCGCCAAGCATTCCCGATCGGCCGATATCCTACCTTCCCGTAGGAAGCTCGGCGACAACACCGGCGAGCAAGGCGACGGTCCATTAAAGGGGAGGGGGAAGGGGAGAGGCAGTCCATCATGAAAACAGGATTGCCCCTCCATGACCTACGATCTCGATTTCCGCTATCGCCGCGCCCTCGCGCCTGAAGGCCTGACCTGCTTCGCCACCTGCCTGCTCGCACTCAATGATGCCGTTGCCGACGCCAAGCGAGCCGGCCTCGACTTCAGCGAAGATCCGGCAGTGAGGCTGTTCTCGCGCCGACTTGCGCGCATGACAGCCCAGATACCGCTGGATAACCCTGCCGACGATGCCCCATTGCGCGAAGCGTGCATCGCCCGCATCGCCGCTTTGAAACACCGACCCGCGATCATTCCCCTCCTGACCATGGGGATCGATCACCGCCCTGACGAACTGAAAGCCTATCGGGGCGAGGGCAGGCGCATTTTGCGCAAGCTCGCCGCCGCAATGGGGTTCGATGCGGGCGCGTTCACCATCCACTACGATGCGGCCAACCCATCGCTTGCCGGGGACTTCGTTCTCGAGGCCGATGCGGTTCACCTGCGGCTTTCCCCGGAGCGTTGGGGTTCGAAAGCACTGACATACCGGCATCCCCGGTGGCAGGGCCGAGGCCGAACGGTCCGCCAAGCGATCGCACGCGACTTCGCCGACATCACCGCTCTTGGACGCAGGATCGCCCGCGACCTCGAACTTTCACCAAGCCGCGCCGATGCGGCTCTAATCTAGGATATACGACATGGGCTGGCTTTATATG
>JBASBA010000043.1:0-3539 GCA_049650885.1 Alteraurantiacibacter sp.
GCGGGCGGGGCGGTGTACTCGCCGGCGATGACGGACTTCATCTTCATGGTGAAGGACAGTTCCTACATGTTCGTGACCGGGCCGGAAGTTGTAAAAACCGTCACCAACGAGGAAGTGACGCAGGAAGACCTCGGCGGCGCGGTGGTGCACACCACGAAAACCAGCGTGGCGGACCTTGCACTGGAGAACGATATCGAGGCGCTGCTGGCCGCGCGCGAGCTGATCGGCTTCGTGCCTGCGAACAATCGCGGCCCGCTGCCGCATCTGCCGACAGACGATCCGTGGGACCGGCGCGAGGACAGCCTCGATACGCTGATCCCGGCCAGTTCCAACATGCCGTATGACATGCACGAACTGATTGCGAAGGTGGTCGACGACGGCAATTTCTTCGAGATTCAACCTGCGCATGGCGCCAACATCATCACGGGCTTTGGCCGTATAGAGGGCCAGCCGGTTGGCTTCGTCGCGAACCAGCCGATGGTGCTGGCGGGCGTGCTGGATATCGACGCCAGCCGCAAGGCCGCGCGCTTCGTGCGGTTCTGCGATGCCTTCAGCATACCGATCGTCACCTTCGTGGATGTGCCCGGCTTCCTCCCTGGCACGAGCCAGGAGCACAACGGCATCATCAAGCACGGTGCCAAGCTGCTGTTCGCCTATGCCGAGGCCACCGTGCCCAAGATCACCGTGATCACCCGCAAGGCCTATGGCGGGGCGTATGACGTGATGGCATCGAAGCACCTTCGCGGTGATCTCAACTACGCGTGGCCCACGGCAGAGATCGCCGTGATGGGCGCGAAAGGCGCGGTGGAGATCATCTTCCGATCAGAGCGCGACAACCCCGAAAAGATCGCCGAGAAAACGAAGGAATATGAAGACCGCTTCGCCAACCCCTTCATCGCGGCATCGCGGGGCTACATCGACGAGGTGATCTACCCACACTCGACGCGGCGGCGGATTGCGCTGGGCCTGCGCAAATTGCGGACCAAGAGCCTCGAAAACCCGTGGAAAAAGCACGATAATCTGCCGCTTTAAGAAGAAACAGGTAATCTTATGGAAGACGTATACATCATAGCCGGCGCGCGCACCGCCATCGGAACCTTCGGCGGTTCGCTGGCATCCATGCGCCCTGCTGACATGGGCACACATGTGGCCAAGGAAGCCATTGCGCGCTCGGGCGTTGCAGCCGAGAAATTTCAGCAAGTTGCCGTCGGTAGCGTGGTACCGACGCAGCCTAGCGACTCTTACCTAGCGCGGGTCATCTCGATCAATTCCGGCTTGCCCGTTTCCAGCGTGGGCATGGGCGTCAATCGCCTGTGCGGATCGGGCCTGCAGGCAATCGTCTCGGTGGCGCAGGCCGTGACGCTGGGTGAATGCGATTTCGCCATCGGGATGGGTGCGGAAAGCATGTCCAACGCTCCGCACATGACCAGCGCTGCGCGGTTTGGCACCAGGATGGGCTCTATTGAATTGCAGGACAGCATGCTGGGCGCGCTGCATGATCCTTTCGACAACATCCACATGGGCGTGACGGCAGAGAACATCGCCAAGCAGTGTTCGATCAGCCGCGAAGAGCAGGATGAACTGGCGGTCTCCAGCCACCAGCGCGCGGCCAATGCGATTGCGAATGGCTATTTCAAGGAACAGATCGTTCCGGTTGAATTCACGACCCGCAAGGGCACCAAGGTGTTCGACACTGACGAGCACGTGCGGGCGGATGCCACGGTGGAAGCTATGGCTGACCTGCGGCCCGTGTTCCAGAAGGATGGCACCGTCACTGCCGGCAACGCCAGCGGCCTGAACGATGGCGCAGCCGCAGTCGTGCTGGCCAGCGGAAGGGCCGTGAAGGAAGAAGGCCTGCAGCCGATGGCCAGGATCCTGGCCTGGGGCCACGCCGGTGTGGAACCCACCGTCATGGGTCTGGGTCCGGTGGAAGCCGTACCGGTGGCGCTGAAGCGTGCCGACCTCTCGCTTGACCAGATGGACGTTATCGAAAGCAACGAGGCCTTTGCCGCGCAGGCCTGCGGCGTCGCCAAGACGCTGGGCTTCGATCCTGCCAGGACCAATCCGAACGGATCGGGCATTTCGCTTGGCCACCCGATCGGCGCAACCGGCGCGATCCTGACGATCAAGTGCATGTATGAACTGCGCCGCACCGGCGGGAAATACGGCCTCATCACGATGTGCATCGGCGGCGGTCAGGGCATCGCCATGATCATCGAGAATTGTGCGGCGTAACCATGAAGCTTGGTCGTCTCAATCACATCGGTGTTGCCACGCCTTCGATCACGGACTCGATTGCGCATTACCGTGAGGTGATGGGCGCGACCGAGATTACAGAGCCGTTCGACCTGCCAGCGCAGGGGGTGAAGGTCTGCTTCGTCGATACGCCGACCCACAGCGGCATGAACGGCACGCAGATCGAGCTGATCGAGCCGCTGGACGAAAGTTCGCCGATTCACAATTTCATCGAGAAGAATCCGCTCGGCGGGCAGCACCACATCTGCTTCGAGGTCGAAGATATCGAGGCGGCGCGCGAATGGTTCACGAAGCAGGGCAAGCGCATCCTTGGCCCCACGCGCATCGGTGCGCACGGCACGCCCATCTTCTTCCTGCACCCGAAGGATATGGGCGGGATGCTGACCGAGATCATGGAGACGCCGAGAGAGGCGCATTGAGATGACCGACAAACCCACCAAACAAGAATGGCAGGCCAAGGCCGCCAAGGAAGTAAAGGGCCGCGACCTTACCTGGCACACGCCGGAGGGTATCGACGTGCAGCCGCTGTATACGGCGACGGATGCGGAAGGACTGGACCCCGGCCTGCCCGGTTTCGAGCCGTTCACCCGTGGCCCCTATGCCAGCATGTACACCGGCCGCCCCTGGACGATCCGCCAGTATGCGGGCTTCTCCACCGCCGAGGAATCGAACGCCTTCTACCGCCGCAACCTGGCGGCGGGGCAAAAAGGCCTGTCGGTAGCTTTCGATCTGGCCACCCATCGCGGATACGATAGCGATCATTCGCGCGTGGTGGGTGATGTGGGCAAGGCGGGCGTTGCGATCGACACCGTGCGCGACATGGAGATACTGTTCGATCAGATCCCGCTCGACACCATGAGTGTGTCGATGACGATGAACGGTGCGGTGATCCCGATCCTGGCGTTCTACATCGTGGCGGGCGAGCGGCAGGGCGTCAGCGCGGAAAAGCTGAGCGGCACTATCCAGAACGACATCCTGAAGGAGTTCATGGTCCGCAACACTTACATCTATCCGCCGGAACCCTCCATGCGGATCGTGTCGGACATCATCGCATATACCTCGGCCAACATGCCGAAATTCAACAGCATTTCCATCAGCGGCTATCACATGCACGAGGCCGGGGCGACGGCGGTGCAGGAGCTGGCCTTCACCATTGCCGACGGCAAGGAATACGTGAAGCGCGCGATGGAGACAGGCCTCGATATCGATGCCTTTGCGCCGCGCCTGTCCTTCTTCTGGGGCATCGGCATGAACTTCTTCATGGAGATCGCCAAGATGCGCGC
>JBASBA010000044.1:0-1914 GCA_049650885.1 Alteraurantiacibacter sp.
CACTATAGGGAATGCGGTCGGGCCAGGTCGTGCAACCTGATAACGCAAGAAGAATGGGCAGCCAGAAAAATAGGGCCGTGAACCGATAGAGCCCACCTCCATGCGTACCTTGTCCGCCATTGACGAAGCTGGCCTCATATTGCGGTGCGAAGAACAATAAATCTCGTTCCTTTAAAGTCGATAGTTACACGAAAAGCGGGCGGAGATTGATCGTCATGAGCACATCTGCATAGCTAATAGCCATTTCAGTAACAACTGAAAGCAATTTTGGTTCGGCAGGGAACGAAACCGGCACTGATTGGCTGAAGAGAGGCATCCCGGCCTTCAAACCGAGGTTTCAGGTTCCACCAATACCGGCACCTGAATTCATATTACACCTTATCAAGGAGCCTACCATTGGCCGATTTCGACTTTCAGACTACCAATCCTCTAACCGAAGAAGCAATCGCCGATTACAGTTACGTCAGCGAAGACGAAGCCTCGGCAGTTGTGAAGCGCAGTCATGAAGCGCATCTCGAATGGCGGCTGAAGAGCTTGGACGAACGCGCGGCCGTGATCGCTGCGATCGGCAAGGCATTGCGCGACAACAAGGAAGAATTTGCTCAGCTGATGACCCGCGAAGTGGGTAAGTTGATTGGGGATAGCCGCGATGAGATCGAACTATGCGCCGGCATCTGCGATTATACAGCTGAGAATGGCCCAGACTTCTTGGCCGACGACATTCGCGAGACGGATAATGGCACCGGGCATGTCGTTCATGCCCCGATCGGCGTAGTCTACGGCATTCAGCCATGGAACTTCCCATGCTATCAGGCGGTCCGCTATTCGATTTCCAGTCTGATGGTCGGTAATGGCGTGCTGCTGAAGCACGCGGCAAATTGTACCGGAAGCGGCCTGTTCCTGCGCAATCTTTATGAAGAAGCTGGCCTTCCGAGGGGTCTGTTCGGCGTGCTGATCATCTCGCACGATCAGTCGGATAAAATCATCGAACACGACCTGGTGCGCGGCGTGACCTTGACAGGCAGCGACAAGGCAGGGCGTCACGTCGGAGCGAAAGCTGCCGGTGTCGCTAAGAAAACCGTTCTCGAATTAGGATCAAACGATGCGTATATCGTGCTGGACGATGCCGATTTGGAACTTGCCGTTCAGACCTGCGTGGCTGGCCGCATCTACAATAACGGCCAAACTTGCGTGAATGCGAAGCGCTTCATCGTGACCGAAAAGAATTACGATGCGTTCGTCGAAAAATATGTCGCCGCGTTCAAGGACATGATTATGGGCGATCCGACCAAAGACAATACGCAGCTTGGCCCCATGGTATCGAAGTCGCAACGCGATCAGGTTCATAAGCAGGTCGAACAGAGCGTCAATAATGGTGCGCGCGTATTGGTTGGTGGTGAAATACCGGACCGCACAGGTTGGTTCTATCCCGCCACCGCGCTGGTCGATGTGGCCCCTGGTCAACCCGCCTATGACGATGAACTGTTCGGTCCGGTCGCCTCGATTATTAAGGCGAAGGACGATGATGATGCCATGCGCCTTGCGAATGATAGCCGTTATGGTCTGGGCGGCGGAATATTCTCCAAGGATGAAGACCGTGCGCTGGAACTGGCGTCCAGATATTTCGACACCGGAATGGTATTCATCAACACTTACAACCTGGCGTCTCCCTCGATGCCGTTCGGCGGCGTTAAAAACTCAGGTTACGGCAGGGAACATGGCAAGGTCGGCCTCACCGAATTCGCCAATGTAAAAGCGATCCTGGTTGGAAAGAAGCAGGGCTGATTTCAAACCCACCGAACGCAAATCACTTCGCGGAGAATTACTATGACGAAAAAGATAGAAGCTGGCACCGCCTTTCCCGATTTCTCTTGGCCCGAGGTGCGGGGCGAAACGGTTGCGCCCGCACAAGAA
>JBASBA010000045.1:0-5206 GCA_049650885.1 Alteraurantiacibacter sp.
CTGCCAATGCGCGATAGTCTTAGATGAAACGTACTGCGTGGAATGGCAAAAAGGGGCGGGAAGCCTTGGCCTCCCGCCCCTTTGGCGCATTTGTATCAATTTGTCGTTTCATCGCCTGGCATCAGGCCGACGATGATCGAACGGCGTTGATTAACGCACGCGACCGCGCTGAACCAGATTGACGATGCCCAGCAGGACAACGGCACCCAGCAGGCTCATCAGAAGGCCCGGAATGCTGAATTCGGTGAGTGTCGAGCCAACGCCGATCAAGGAGCCGATGAAACGGCCAATAAATGATCCGATGACGCCGACGACGATGTTCCAGAAAATGCCCATCGAGGCATCACGGCCCATAATCATGCTGGCGATCCAGCCGATAATGCCGCCTACGATAATCGCGATAATCCAACCCATATTATTCCTCCTGCGTAATGCCCCCATTGGTGGAGGTTGCAGGGGGATTAACGCCGGTTATGGCAGGATGTTCCGGTCTCGTTGTGTCAGCCTGACAATATATTCGCAACTATCGGATTTTGTTCAATATTTCAGCTGACGCTCGTAAAGGTCGCGATAATGCTGGATGCGGGTAACGCGCAAACCCTGCATTCCCGATCGATCAACGGCGCGCTGCCAACCGGCAAATTCTTCCAGCGTGAGGGTGTAGCGTTCCAGCACCTCGTCGATGGTGAGCAGTCCGCCGTTGACGGCCGCGACAACCTCGGCCTTGCGGCGCACGACCCAGCGTTTCGTCTTTGGTGACGGCAGATCATCGATGGTCAGCGGCTCGCCCAGGGGGCCGATAACTTGCGCCGGTCGGATTTTCTGGTTCTCGATCATGTATTTCCTCGGGTGGCCGATGTCTCGCGATCAGCGCGTTGTTCTCGTTTTGACACCGGGCCTTTGCCATTGCCTAAATTATCAGGGTTAACATCCAGTTCGTCATCATCGTGCAGCAGACATTCGTGTTGAGACGCCAGGTGGCGCGCAGATTCGGCATTGAAGCTGGCAAGCGTGGTCGAGTCACTCGCCGCCAATTCGGCGCGCAATTCCCTCGCCGCAGTCAATTTCGCGACCAGATCCGGCCATCGCAACTCGCAAAGCTCCTCTTGCGGTATCTGGCCGGTGGCACGATTGCGCGAGTCGGGCGCTGTGGTGATTTTCCCTTCGAACATGCTTCCTGCCATAAGCGGGCAAGCGTCAAGATCAGGTAAATCATGCTTTAACCGAAACTTGACGGGTACGATGGGTTTTGCCTGAAAGGGCGGGGTCGTGTATGCGCGCAGCCATCATGTCCACCATCGCCGACTTTCCTCTCTCGGTTAACGCCGAGCAGCTTTTCGACCTGCCTCGCCCCGCCTCCGAATGCCGGATCGTGGTCGCGATGTCGGGCGGCGTCGACTCCTCCGTGGTGGCGGCCCTTGCTGCACGTAGCGGCGCAGAAGTGATGGGCATCACGCTGCAACTGTACGATTATGGCGCGGCCACCGGGCGCAAGGGCGCGTGCTGCGCAGGCGACGATATCAATGATGCGCGCATGGTGGCCGACAGGCTGGGCATCGCGCATTACGTGTTCGATCACGAGAGCAGCTTTCGCGAGGAGGTGGTGGAAACCTTTGCTGACGAATATCTGGCCGGACGCACGCCCATTCCCTGCATCCGCTGCAATATGGGGCCAAAGTTCACGGACCTGCTGCGCATGGCAAAGGAGCTTGGCGCCGATTGCCTCGCCACCGGCCATTACGTGCGGCGCGTGGAGGGCGAGGCCGGCGCCGAACTTCACCGTGCGCTGGATCCGGCCCGCGACCAGTCCTATTTCCTGTACGCCACGACGGAACAGCAGCTGGATTTCCTGCGCTTCCCGCTTGGCGGACTACCCAAGACCGAAGTGCGCACCATTGCCGAGGAATTCGGCCTGCGCGTGGCCAGCAAGCCCGACAGCCAGGATATCTGCTTCGTCCCCGATGGCGACTATGCGAAAATCGTGAAATCCATGCGACCCGAAGGCGGCCGCGCGGGGGACATCGTCCATGCCGAGACAGGCAATGTGCTGGGTCAGCATCCGGGGATCATCCATTACACGGTCGGCCAGCGGCGCGGCCTTGATATCGGTGGCCAGCCGGAACCGCTGTATGTCGTGGGAATGGATGCCGAGAAGGCCGAAGTGCTGGTAGGCCCCAGGCGGATGCTGGCAGTTCAGGCGGCAGAGGTGATCGAGACGAACCGTATCGGCCCGATGCCGGACGTTCCGCTCACGGCAAAGGTGCGATCGCTCGCAAAGCCAGTGCCGATAACGCTGGAGGGCAATCCGGGCGCGGGCGAAACCATTGTTGTCCGGTTCGAATCGCCGGAATTCGGCGTGGCACCGGGACAGGCTGCGGTGATCTATGCAGGTGATCGCGTGATTGGCGGCGGCTGGATCGACGCGACGCAAAAGGCGCCTTCGGCCCAAGGCTAGCTAGCCGTCCCATTCTTCCAGCACGCAACCCTCGCCCTCACGGAAGGTGGCGGTGGTGCTTTCCACCAATGGCACGCTGGCGGTAACGCTTCGTTCGTCCACATCCTCGCTGATCCACAGCATACCCATGCCGGCCAGCAGATCATCCTTGCAATGGCCAATCTCACGCCCGCCAATGTAACGGCACGAGCAGGTGTATTTGGCGGCATAGCCCGTGCCCGCTTGCGAATATCCGGCAATCTGCTCGCCATAATACCATGCCACGCCGCCGCCGATCGCGGCCAGCACGACAAGAAGTTTCAGCCATGGGAGCCGCGAAGTCTCGCGCGCCTGTTTTGCGGTTGCCATTTGCCGGATCCTGCAGGAAAGGGTGGGCGCCAATGACGCTTCGCTCCCCCCCTAGCCGCCCATCTGCCCGCTCGCCAAGTGCGTTTGCGCTCGGTCTTTCCATGCTTGCCCTGCTGTCCGCCTGTTCGCAGGACGGCCCGCCCCCCGAACCGCCCCTGCCAAAGGGGGCACTGGAGGCGGTAATGCCGGATCCCGGCGTCCCGCGCGAAAGGCTGGCCCGCGCCGTGGACGAACTGTTCATCGCCGAAAACGTGGGCGAGACCCATGCCGTGATCGTGATGCACGCGGGCGACGTGGTTGCGGAGCGTTACGGCGAGGGTTTCGAATCGGAGATGCGCTTCACCGGCTGGTCGATGTCGAAAAGCGTGACCGCGGTACTGGTAGGGATGATGGTGGCCGATGGGCGCATGGCGCTAAACGGTTCTGCCCACGTTCCGCAGTGGCAGCGCCCGGGCGATCCGCGCAGCGGAATTACCCTGCGCCACCTGCTGCAGATGCGGTCCGGCCTGAGGCACGAGGAAGGCAGCGAACCCGTTTACGATTCGGACGATGTCCGCATGCTGTTTCTTGATGGCCGGGGCGACACCGCCGGCTGGGCGGAGGCGCAATCGCTTGAGCATGGGCCGGGCACAACCTTCGCTTACTCCAGCGCCACCACCGCCATCCTCAGCGATATTCTGGCAGACACGGTCGCGGAGGGAGGCGAAAGCGAAGTGCGCCAGCAGGCTTTGCGAGAATTCGTCGATGCCCGCCTTGCCGTGCCCCTCAACATGCGATCACTAACCGGGGAATATGATGCCAGCGGCACCTTGATAGGAGCCAGCAGTTTCTGGGCGACAGCGCGCGACTGGGCCAGGTTCGGTGAATTCCTGCGGAATTACGGCTCCATCGCGGGCGCGCAGATCGTGCCGCGCGGGTGGATAGAATTCATGCGCAGCCCCAGCCCCGCGTCACCCGATTATGGCGGCCATCTCTGGCTCAACCGCCCTTCCGACGCGGAGCGGCGCGTGTTGTTCGGCGGCGAATACGGCGAGGATATTTTCGGCGCGGTGGGGCACCTGGGCCAGTACATCATCGTCGCCCCGGAGCGCCGCCTGACCGTGGTGCGCCTTGGCTGGACGCCGGACGAAAACCGCGACCAGCTGACGCAGGAGCTGGCCGATATCGTCGCGCTTTACCCCTCCAGGTAAAAGCGGCCTTCCACCACCGTAACGCAATCGCCGGACAGCACCGCGCGGTCCCCCTCAAGGCGGCAAGTGGCATGGCCGCCACGCCGGGAGGCTTGAAACGCGGTGAAGCTGGCGCGGCCCAGCCGATCAGTCCAGAACGGCGTGAGCACGGCATGGGCAGAGCCGGTGAAGCTGTCCTCGTCAACACCGCCGCCGGGCACGAAATTGCGGCTGATGATGTCCGTCTCCCTGCCCGGTGCGGTGCAGATGAACTGCGCATCGCCCAGCTTGGCAAGGCCGCGCAGGTCGGGCTTCAGCGCGCGGATCGCGGCGCCATCCTTGTACAGGAAGATGTAATACCCATCCGGGTTGCACCACACTTCTTCCGGCTCGGCGCCCAGCAGGGTGACAGCTTGCGCATAGTCGCCCTTCAGCGTGGGAATGGCCGGCAAGGCCAGTTCATAACCCTCATTGGCACGGCGCACTTCGAGGATACCGGCCTTGCGGGTGGAAAAATTCACCATGTCCCGCGTATCGCTTTGTGACAGCAGGACATGGCCCGATGCCAGCGTCGCATGGCCGCATAACGCCACTTCCACCGTGGGCGTGAACCAGCGCAAAGCATAGTCGGCATCACCATTGGGAGTTTCCACCAGGAATGCCGTTTCCGCGAACATATTCTCCTCGGCAATGGCCAGCATGGTGGCATCGTCCGGCCAGCGGTCCACGATCACGACAGCGGCCTGATTGCCGGAGAACGGTTTCGAGGCAAAAGCATCGACATGCCAGTAGGGGATCGTCTTGCGGGTCATAGGCTATCCTTAAGCTGGGCAAATTCATTGGTCTCGGCCAGCGGGTTGTCAGGCTCGTCCACATGGCCAAGCGGATCGATATGGATCAGCAATTCCAGATCGGGGAATTGGCGGCGAAGGTCTTCCTCCACCCGTTCGATAATATCGTGTGCGTCATCCACCGTCATACTGCCCGGCAGATCGACGTGAAACTGGGCGAAATCGTGATAACCGCTGGTGCGCGTGCGCAAATCGTGCAGGTTGGAAAGCTCCGGATGCCTTGCCGCAGCCTCCACAAAGGCGCGGCGCTTTTCCTCCGGCCACTCGCGGTCCATCAGGTGATCGATCGCTTCCGTCGCGGCAGACCATGCATTCCACAGCAGCCATGCGGCAATCGCCAGGCCAAACAGCGGATCGGCCTTTGACAGGCCCATGTACTGATC
>JBASBA010000046.1:0-4178 GCA_049650885.1 Alteraurantiacibacter sp.
ACAGCGATAAGGGCAAGGCTTGGTCATGGTTGGTATTGATGGCTCGCAACACGGCGATCGATCGCATCCGGGCACGCGGCAGACGCGACAACCTGAATGGAGAGAAATACCTCATCGCGATCGAGGAGGACGACAAGCCGCCGCTTGACGAGGCCTTGATGATGCAAATCGAAGGCGCGCAAGCGATGGACGAGATCAGCAAGTATGACGCCGCTTGCACCGCCTGCATCCGCGCCGCCTTTTATGACGGGCTGACCTATTCCGAAATCGCGGAGCGAGAGAGACTTCCCCTCGGCACAGTCAAAAGCCGCATTCGCCGCGGCATCAGGCATTTGAAATCCAAATTGGAACAATGACGGATAAACCACGCCTTGACGCGGAACGCGCCCTGCTTGCAGCCGAGTATGCACTCGGCTTTCTGGAAGGGGCGGAGCGTATCGCGGCTGGACAGCAATATTCCAGCGATCCGGTTTTTGCCGAAGAAGTGGACCGCTGGACCGAGGAAGCGTCCGGCTGGGCCGAGAAACAGCCCGATGATGGCCCGTCAGCCGGGATCTATGATCGAATTGCTGCAGCAGTCGGACTCGAAACTCCGGCGGGTTCCGTAACACCGATCAGAAGCGCCCCTGCACAAGGGCCGGGAATGTGGCGACCGCTGGCACTGGCCGCTTCGCTGGCCGCAGTTGGATTCGCCAGCCTCTGGCTTTTGGACAGGCCCGACCGGCAGGATCAGACTGTGAGAAACGAACCTGTTGCAAGCGTGGAGTATCAGCCCGAGACTTTGAGCATCGCGCAAATCAGTTCCGATGACGCAACATCCCTCGTCTCCGCTTTGTATGACAACGATACCGGCACCTTGTACGTGAAACTGTCCGACATCCCTGATGCAGAGCGTGTTCCGCAGCTATGGCTGCTCGACAGCAGCGGAACTCCGCGTTCACTGGGTTTCGGCACCAGGGACGCGAATTCAAGGATTACGCTCTCGGCAGACCAGCGCCAAATCGCCAGCGAGGGCGGAACGATTGCGATCTCCCTTGAGCAGCCCGCGTCCGCACCACACGAAACGCCCAGTGATGTACTGGGGGCGGCACAATTCGCAGTTCTGGATCTGATGCCCTGAGCAACCGGGCGGGATGCTCAGCCGCTACCCGAAGCCTATCAAAACGTGACCTTTAGGCTCAGACTCTCTCGGCTGCGCCTATATCCATGTTTTAATTCGCGTGACGTCGGTTCCGCGAACCGATCCGCGATTGTTGACAATTTCATAGGTGATCATGTTGTTGCCGACTGCGCATCGGGCGGCAAAAAGCTTGGCAATTGTAGTCGAATTGAAGCTCGACCTGACGACCCGGAGATGAACGACGTTCTGCGTCTGGCGGTGGCCGATAAAAAGGCCGCGCTGCGGCTGATACGCAGCAATGCTGCGCAATGGCAGATCGATCCTGACCGGATTGGAATGTTCGGCACATCTGCCGGTGGCGGCGTTGCCTTCGGCACGATGATGCCGGATGAAGAGGGAGCAGCGCCCGACTTCATCATTCCCAATTTCGGCCCCGCACTACAGGACATCGTCGTCCCGCAGGATGCCCCTCCCCTGTTTCTGATTACGGAAGCCTGGCATGTCCCTGTGACGGACGGGCTGGTCGCTCTTTTCCAGATGTGGATCGCGCAGCGCGAGAATGTCGAACTGCATGTCTACGATGTTGCGAGCTTTACGATGACGCCGGACCTTTGGGGAAAGCGCCTTATCGCATGGATGAAAGAGCGCGAATTGCTGAACAACAAAGCGGAGTGATTGCAGATAATCTCAGTAAAAGATGTGCGGTTGGTGATGATAAACGGCGCAGTCTATAGCCGCGAACCTTTACGGAGAGACGGATTTTGAGCCAGTTTTCAATGCAGAAAACATCAGCTCTGCTGCTGGTCGGTGCCTCGCTGGTCGTCGGCGTTACCGCCATGAGCCAGAGCGCCGAGCAACCCTCCAGCCAGTGGCGGGGACCGGGTGACGAGCATGTGATCGGCGACACGCTGGAATTTTTCAATGCAGACGGGCGCCCTCGCCTGATCAACACCGGAGAGCTTATAAACACCGCAGGCCATCCGTTCTTCGAGCCACTTGGCGAAGACGGCAGAGCCTGCGTCACCTGCCACCAGCCGTCCAACGCGATGAGCATGTCGGTAAAAACCATTTGCGCGCAGTGGGACGCGACCGATGGCAAGGAGCCGCTGTTCGCTGTCATCGACGGGCCCAATTGTCCTAGCCTGCCCCAGGGCGAGGAAGCGTCGCACTCGCTCCTGCTGACCAAGGGCCTGTTGCGAATTCCGCGTCCCTGGCCGCCAAAGGCTGCGTGATAGAACCGGAATTTTATCTGGAAGTCGTCAGCGATCAATACCTTGCGCGAAAGGGTGGATTTCTACGATCGGCGTTTCAACATCCGGTATACCGAGCAGGAAAAGCAGGATCTGGTCAATTTCATGAGCGTGTTAGGAAAATTTCACACAGGTTCAATGGCCCCTGCCTTGCGCTTGGCGCGCTGTGCGTTTCCGCATCGGCAACGACACAGAAACATCTCAACTTCGTAGCCTGTCCGGTGGCGCAGGACACGGGAGAGCGCGGTGACATGTGTTTTTTCGGAATGCATGACGGTGTGCGTTACGGCGTGGATAGTCCGCCTGACTGGGGGAACCCGCAATTGGGCCACAAGCTTCTGGTTGAGGGCATCGCCAGCGATGGCGGGCAGGAATGCGCTGGCGTTCGGATTGACGGGCGCGCATCTGTGCTTCCCGAACTTTCACCCGAATGTAACACGATCGCACCCGCTACCCCTGAAATCAGTGCGCTTGAACAGGGTCGGCGGCCAGGCATCACCGAAGATCAGCGGGCGATGATCGTGGCCGATCCATCCAGCTCCTGGCAAATGGTGCGTCTTCGGGCCCTGCCCGTTCCCGAGGTTGCGCTGGCCCAGACCGAGACGATCTATTTTCCTTTCTAGCGTGACCGTGCCACCGGCCCGGATGCAATGGTGATGCTGGAACTTTCCCGCCTTGCCAAGGCAAACCCCGGCGTGGAAATTTCGGTTCGCGCTTTTCGTGGTTCCGCCATGCTGGACAATGGCGAAGTGCTGACAGAACGTGAGGATATCGCGCGCATCAGGGGTGAGAAAATTGCTGGCTCTGGGACATGACATAATCGTCGTGTTTGGAGGCCGAGCGGCAGACTTTGCGTAAAGCTTCGCGCGTATCTTGCTCCCTCCAGATGCGTTCATTCTGGATGAGGTGATGACAGGCCAGTTTGCCATCTTTCCTGGCTGCCGCTTCGATCTCTTCGGGTTGAAAGTTGGACACCAAATATCCGCCGCAGCGTATAGCAACGTCCTCGCTTGCCAGTATGGCGGTGCGCTTATCGCTCTTTCCATAAAAAGCCAACCGCCGCCAAGCGCGACAGGCCGCATCGAACGCGCTGAAAGGTGCTGAGATAGCCCCTATCGTTATCGTCCTTCTCCCGGTCGAGTTGCTTGTCCTCATCATTTTGCTGATGCCAGCGTTCCGCGACTTCAATTGGGTCGAACTCTGAGAATGTTCTTGGGGCCAGCGTCGAATAAAGCTTGCCGAGAAGATAGGCCCATCCGAACGTAATGGGCGCGGAGCGCGAGAAGGTCCAAGCTGCGTCAAAGACTTTCGAATAGCTGTAATCTGCCCAGCCGTCATAGAAGTCATCCCGCTCGGGCCGGTCAGACAGTGTGGCAATGATGCTGCTTGCGGCGCTCACGCGTTGATCCTCGCTTAGCTCTTCCCAAACACTCTTCTGCTCAAAAAAGTCGGCGACGAAGTGGTCAGGCAGGGATCTATTCGAGAATAACGCTTCTGCTTCGACCTTTGTCAGTGAGGCCATCCACGCGAGATCATCATTCTCGGTCGCGAACGTCCAATATCGCAAGCCGAATGAGTCATTTAA
The DNA here is from genome assembly GCA_049650885.1 of Alteraurantiacibacter sp. Taxonomy (GTDB): domain Bacteria; phylum Pseudomonadota; class Alphaproteobacteria; order Sphingomonadales; family Sphingomonadaceae; genus Alteraurantiacibacter. The sequence goes on from JBASBA010000046.1 coordinate 3,956, forward strand.
AAAACGCTCGTTGCCGAGCACTGCCGCCCTTATGATCTCATCATCCCGGCGAAAAAGGCGACGCAAGACTTCTTCGGACAAGCCGTTCTCCGCCAAGGAAATGTCTATGAGGCGGTCATTGCGGGCCAGCAGATTTATTTCAAGGGCGTCATCTGCATCCCCACCCAACCTCGACGTGCGACCTTGCTCTGATAGCCATGAAGCGACGGACTCTGGCGCGCTC
>JBASBA010000047.1:0-1786 GCA_049650885.1 Alteraurantiacibacter sp.
TATATAAACAGTCGTTGTATTTGGGTTTTTTCAACAACTCGCGGGATTATTTCTTGTATTTTACAACAACAAAAAAACAACAAATATAAATCCCTTGATTTACATTTAGATACAGAGTTAGACTGAAAATATTAAAAAACTCAAAGGATTTTCTGTCTGCAACTTGTGGGTTTAGATCCTTTGAATAAGCTGTTAAGTTTCTATCACTATGCGTATATATTTGTTTTTAATCACCTTGCTTTCAGGACATGTAATGGCAGAAGAAGTTGAAGTTTTAGACGTTGAAACAGGGAAAGTCACAAATGTATTAATGAGTACATTGGGCCCTGAAATGGTTCGAGTAGAAAGCGATGGAAAAATTTATTGGGCTAATGTCCATCAGCTTCAAGAAAGTGATTATCGACATGAACCTTTTGAAGGCGAAAGAAAGAAAAACATTGAATTCATCAAGGCCTCTCTCTCTGAGGTAAACTCCAATACTTATGCCGAGTGGGAGAGTGGATTTAGAAGAGATGAAAATCCTGATAAAGAAATAGAAATTTGGAAGTACATCATCTCTGTTTACAATAAGTATTCAAGCATTCATCATACACAAGAACAAAAAAATGATATTTATCTAATTGCGGTTACATGTTCGTATAGCAATCAAGATGTAGTGCTCGGTCAGTTAACTTTACAAAGTTTGGATATAGAAAAAGCAAAAGAAATTATTGGTGCTTACTATAAAAAAGAAACTTAACAAGCCATTCAAGCAGGACTTTTAACAGTTGGCTAGGTTCCGCTTCGCTTCACATTTTAGCCAACAATTAAAAGCCGCTTAATGGGGCGTTATACGACTAGAGGTTGAGCATGGTTGATCTTATGTCTGAATATCTTAAAGATTGCTCTCCGTATATATCTAAATTCGTGTATGACATTGATAAACGAATTATAGAATTAGTATGCGTTGACAGCATTGACAATTGTTTGCCAAAACGAAAAATAACAATTTCAGGTATTCAGTCTTACGCAGAAGAAACCATCGACGATGATTTTGATGATAATTGTATGGATGGTGTAATTGGCATGCATGAAATGTCAGTTGGTAGGTTTTGCATTCATACAGATAAAAAAGAAGTGATTGTGCTATATGACGGAACTATTGCAGCAACTAACGTCGTATAACAAGCAATTTAACAGGACTAAAAACAGTGGGCTGTTCGCTTCGCTCCATTTTAGCCCACAATTTTTAGCCCATTAATTGGGGGCGTTATGTTTTCATCGGATGAAGTTACCCATGGATAAGTTGTTTAGTCGAAAAGAGAAAACTATTTATTCAGTATTAATCGTATTAAGTTTAATAATATTTGTTTGGTCATTTTACCGAATGGAAACTTGTGGCTACGATTGCGGTATATTTACAGTTACAACTGGCCCAACTGTTGTGGTGGTTTACTTATTAAGCTTTTGGATTTTAGTAATCACTTCTTGTGTATTCCTTCTTAAATTTATAATACGTAACCTCGGTAAACAAAAAACATAACAAGGCATTCAAGTGGACAAATTACAGTTTGTTGTTCGCTTCGCTCAAATTATAACAAACTGCAATTTGCCGCTTAATGTGGCGTTAGCAGTACAGGAAATATGGCACTAGATTTACACATAATGGAAAATGGCCAACCAAAGGAATGGATTTACGCAATTGATTCTGAGAGATGGTCATTATTCAATGAAGCGTTCGAGATATTTAAAGCTAAAACTGGCTTAGTCATAGATCAATATTCCGATACTAAATTCTCATCAGGGC
>JBASBA010000048.1:0-2912 GCA_049650885.1 Alteraurantiacibacter sp.
TTGCAGGACAGTTTCAACCATGAACGGCTTCGCCCGGCCGATCCGGAAAATTTGGATAGCTTCAAGGTGCGGCGCGGGAAAGTCGGCGGATTTGTGGACTATTTCTCCGACGAGGATATCGCCTATATCGATGACTACATTGATCGTAATCTCGATCCGTACTTTGCCTGCTATTACAGCAAGAACGCCCAAGACGCGGTTCTCACCAATGCTGACAGCGACAACCGCGTGCCCACGGCAATTGCCGTTCCTGAAGTCGCTGCCAATGACAATTCTGGTCGCAACCGATGGGCGCGGGTCGCGGCCATTGCAGCCCTGTTTGCCGCCGGTTGGCTGGCCAATGATTTCGCCGCCGATTTCTCGTCTCCGGCAGCCGCGGCATCTGTCATAGACGAAGCGCAGGAGGCCTACGTTGCCAGCCTTGCAAGGCGACAGATGGCGTCACAAATCGAAACCGTCGATTTCGATCGCGGCGAAATCCTCGAGGTGACGGGCATAGAAGTTCCTGCATTGCCTGTCGGATGGACGGTGACGGACGCGCAGGTCTATCCATCAGATCTGGGCAATTCGGTAATGATGTCCCTGACCACAACCTCTGGCGAGGAAGTTTCGCTTTTCGCAGCGGAGGAGGAAGCGTCCCTCAGCGAGATCCCGGCTATGGATGTGAATGATGGCGTGGCAGTCGCATATTGGGAGGAAGGACCGATGGTGGTCGCGCTGATTGGCGAACTTGACGCTCCCAAATTGCTGGCGTTGGCGGCTGATCTGGCCGACGACTCCTGATCCGGCGTATCGCCTCGGCACCGTCAGGCCACGGGCCGTTCCCCAATTAATCGTTACGCGGTGGATCACCCGCCGGCGGCCGTGATAATTCTTCAGCGCATAGTGCAGCGTGGCGCGGTTGTCCCAGAAGGCGACGTCGCCCTGTTGCCGGCACAAGCGACAGGTAAAAGATTCGTGCGCAGCCTGGTGCATCAGGTAGACCCCCTCGATAATGGGCGCCAACGGCACCAGCGTGCGCGGTTACCCTGCGAAGCGAGTCGGCGGTGATGGTGGACGCTGGGTGTTTGTTGCTGGAGAAGTGGCGGGAGCGCTTTTGACAGGGCGTGGTCTGGCGTGCGCATTCTCCGCCAGATCCTCCACTACCCGGACAGGCAGTGGCCGGTCGAATTGCACCCCGCACATGCCGGGCCTCGTCCAGGTTATCTGGGCATAGGCCTCATGCGTGGTCCAATCCAGAATGACGCCAACGCCCTGGGCAGGCGGATCGTCCGTAATGAAGCGTGCGCCGTTGATGGAGATATCGAAAAGACGCCCTTGGCGATTGCCGGAAGGCATCACCATCGTGGCTGGGCAGTTTACGCGGGTGCGGGGTGCAGATCGGCGTTCGGCCACCTGTTCAGCTTTGGCGCGCGCAAACAGTTTCATGAAATCGCCCCTCGATGCTGTGTTTCCTCACGTTGCTCCGTGTTGGTTAAACTCGCGCAAATTTTCTTCCTTAACGTCGGTGTTTCTTCATAATCTGGATACGCCAGGGCCGGTGTGCGATCTCAAGTTATTGGCAACAGGAGTTTTATCTTGGCGAATCGATAATAAGAACATATACAGAACGCATGGCCGCATTGGAAACAATTCAGAAACTGGAAATTCTTGCCGATGCGGCAAAATACGATGCGTCCTGCGCGTCTTCCGGCACGGCCAAGCGCAGCAGCAAGGGCGGCAAGGGTGTCGGCTCGACAGAGGGGATGGGCATCTGCCACGCCTATGCGCCCGATGGCCGCTGCATCTCTCTGCTCAAGATATTGCTGACCAATCACTGCATTTTTGATTGCCATTATTGCATCAACCGCAAAAGCTCCAACGTGCGCCGCGCAAAGTTCACCCCGCAGGAAGTGGCGGACCTGACGCTGACCTTTTACCGCCGCAATTATATCGAGGGTTTGTTCCTCTCTTCCGGCATCATCAAAAGCTCCAACCATACCATGGAACTGTTGGTAGAAACGGCGCGTATCCTACGGGAAGATCATGATTTTCGTGGCTATATCCACCTGAAAACCATTCCCGAAGCTGACCCTGAACTGGCGCATCAGGCGGGCCTTTATGCAGATCGCGTTTCCATCAATGTGGAACTGCCCACCGACAGTGGTTTGACACGCCTCGCACCGGACAAGAATTCTGCCCAGATCGAAGGTGCGATGGGCGGTATGAAGATGGCAATCCGTCAATCGAAGGATGAGCGTAAGCGTTTCAAACATGCACCGCGTTTTGCGCCGGGCGGCCAATCCACTCAGATGATCGTAGGTGCCGATGCCGCCACCGATTCCGATATCGTGGGCAAGGCCAGCCGGTTGTACGACAGTTTTCGCCTGCGCCGCGTCTATTATTCCGCCTTCTCGCCCATTCCCGATGCCAGTGCAGTACTGCCGTTGAAGCGTCCGCCGCTGATGCGCGAACACCGGCTTTATCAGTCCGACTGGCTGATGCGGTTTTATGGCTTTGCACCGGCAGAGGTGATGCAGGCGACGGGCGCGGATGGAAACCTGCCGCTGGATATCGACCCCAAGCTGGCATGGGCGCTGAAATTTCGCGGGCGGTTTCCCGTGGATGTGAACCGCGCGCCGCGTGAAGACCTGCTGCGCGTGCCGGGGCTGGGGACGCGGGCCGTGGGGCAGATCCTTGTCAGTCGCCGCCACCGCAGTTTGCGGTTGGACGATGTGGCAAAGCTGACTGTGTCTGTGGCCAAGGTTCGCCCGTTCATCTGCACCGTGGACTGGCGCCCGACTTTACTGACCGACCGCGCCGATCTGCGCAGTCTGCTTGCGCCCAAGCAGGAGCAGCTGGAACTGTTCGCAGCATGACCGCGTTACAACATGTAAAGCTGGGCACCTATTATGTGGTGCACATGCCGGAGC
>JBASBA010000049.1:0-2252 GCA_049650885.1 Alteraurantiacibacter sp.
GCCGTGTGGCATCGTGCTTTTGTACGATGAACAGATCACCGCTGCCGCTGCCTTGCGGAGTGCCGGCAGGTTCCGGCGTCTTTTCAAAGTCTCGCTTGGCATTGTAAGTCGCAAGCGGATCGTCAGCTTTGCGTCCTCGCGCCATCTCAGGCGGATTTCTTGCGTTTCGCGCTAGACTTCTTTGCCGGGGCTTTCTCTCCGACTGATTTCTTCAGCGCAGCCATCAAGTCGATCACGTTACCACCGGATGATCCATCGGGATCGTCCACGTCCTCTATAATCGCCTTCTTGCTCCTCGACTTGGCCTTCTTCTCGATCAGCTTGCGCAGCGCCTCGGCATAACGATCTTCGAACTCGCTGGCATCGAAAGGCGCGCTTTTGTCCTCGATCAGAGTGGTGGCCAGATCGAGCAATTCCTTCTTTGGCTTGGCGTCATCGATTTCGGTGAAGAAATCCTGCCCCTTGCGCACCTCGTCGGCATAGCGCAGCGTTTCCATCAGCAAGCCCTTTCCGCAGGGCCGGATTGCAACCAGTTTCTCGCTGCCGCGCATGGACAATTGCCCCAGCGCCACTTTCTTCGATTTGCGCAACGCCTCTCGCAAAACGATAAAGGCCTCCTCTGCCAGATCGTCTTTCGGGGCGATGTAATATGGCTTTTCGAAATACAGCGGATCGATTTCGCAAGTGTCGACGAACTGGACCAGTTCGAGCGTCTTTTTGCTCTCGATCTTGACGGCCTCGATCTCCTCATCCTCCAGCAGGACATATTCGCCCCTGGAAATCTCGTAGCCCTTGATGATCTCGTCGCGGTCGATGGGGCCTATGCCTTCCACCACTTTTTCGTACGAAACGCGCTTTCCGCTGGGTTCGTGAATCTGGTTGAACCTGATCTTGGCACCGGATTTTGATGCCGAATAGATCTCGACTGGTATGGATACGAGGGCGAGCCTGATCTGCCCCTGCCAATATGCACGCGCCGCCATATGTAATCTCCGTTTGGATAGTCAGCGCTTGTAACGGCTTTTCGTTTCGCGTTTCTTGCCGAAAGGCCGATCCTGACAGCGGAACAAAGGCGGCCACTTGTCCGTTGAACTGGCAAAAGGAGATTAACATGATTGGTAAGCTTATTGGCGCCGGCGTTGGCGCAGCACTTGGTAAAGAATCGCGTAAGATCGGCGGCCCGACCGGCGCAATTCTGGGCGCAGTTGCGATACCGCTGGTAACCCGGCTTCGCATTCCAGCCATACTGGCACTGGCCGGTGGCGGCTATCTGGCGAAGCGGCTGGCTGACAAGGCCGATGCTCCCGCAAGGCCAACGACCCCTCCGGTATCCTGATACCGACCAAGCAGATTTAGAAAAAGGGCGGTCCGCGAGGCCGCCCTTTATGCATGTTTACATGGGCCGCAGCGGCCCTGCGCCCGTTGAGAAGCGCCTACGCTCGCTTGCACCCAAAGGCGGCTGTTCCTACCTCGGTTTCTCAATCAGCGAATCGAGACAGTACATGACCACCCATCGCACCCGTATGCTCATCATCGGTTCCGGCCCCGCCGGCTATTCCGCCGCCATCTATGGCGCGCGCGCAGGAATGGGGCCGATCGTGGTGCAGGGCCTTCAGCCCGGCGGGCAGCTCACCATCACCACCGATGTGGAGAACTACCCCGGTTTTGAAGATGTAATCCAGGGGCCGTGGCTGATGGAGCAGATGCAAAAGCAGGCCGAACACGTTGGCACGCGCATGATGTGGGACACTATCGTCGATGTGAACATGGAGGGCGGATCGCCGTTCAGGGCCATCGGCGACAGTGGTGATGAATACATCGGTGATGTTCTGGTGATTGCCACTGGCGCGCAAGCCAAATGGCTGGGCGTGCCGGGAGAGCAGGAACTGGGCGGCAAGGGCGTTTCCGCCTGCGCAACCTGCGACGGGTTCTTCTATCGCGGCAAGAAAGTCGCGGTGATCGGCGGCGGCAATACGGCGGTGGAAGAGGCACTGTACCTCACCAACCATTCCGACGATGTTACGCTGATTCACCGCCGCGACGAATTGCGCAGCGAGAAGATACTGCAGGAGCGCCTGTTCAAGTCCGACAAGATATCCACCTTGTGGAACAAGTCCGTAGAGCGCTTCGTAGCAGGCGAGAACGGCGCGCTGGGCAAGCTGGAGCTGGTGGACACGGTGACAGGCGAGAAAAGTGAGCTGGAAGTGGATGGTGCCTTCGTCGCCATCGGCCATGCGCCATCGACGGAACTG
>JBASBA010000050.1:0-15755 GCA_049650885.1 Alteraurantiacibacter sp.
CGCCCGGGCGCGATCTCTTGCTGTTCTCCGGCGAAAGCGGTTTCGGCAAGAGCTGGCGGCTCGCAGCGTTGCTCGCCGACGTGGCGGCTGGTGGGCGCCTGGCGATGGTCTTCAACAACGCCCGCACGCTCGACGATATCCGCCATGCCATCATCGAACGGACATGGCTGTCAGGCTTTGACCGCGAGATCGATCTTCCGGGTCTTCAACGCCGCCTCGGCCGGCGCTCTGCCGACGAAGATGGAATCTGGTTGGTGGTCGGCGTCGATGACGTCCAGGATCGAGCCTTGCTCTGTGCCATTCATTCGGCCGATTGGCAGCGTTATGGCATCCGCGTGGTCGCGACGGCCCCGGTCCAGCTCGCAGACGAATTAGCGCGCAAGCCTCGGCCGCCCGCCGAGCAACGGGTTGATCGGTTCAGCCACGCCCAGCTGCGGCGGTTTCTTGCCAGCCACGGTCAAAGTGCGCGCAATTTGCCCGACGATGTCGCCGAGCTGTTGTGCATTCCGATCTTCGCTGAACTCTACCGCCGAGGATTTGAACCCGATTGGAGGCCGACAAACGAATATGAACTGATCGACGGCTTCTGGCGCCACGCGACATTCGAAACGCGCGGCATGGCCGATACCCAGGATGATGTCGTGGCGCTGGAACGGGCGGCGCGCCAATTGCTCGAACCCGCCGTCCACTATCCCTGGGAGGCGGAAGACGCGGTTGCAGCAGGCCTCGATGCCGCCGCGCGTGGCCGACTGGTCAGCACAGGCATTCTTCGACAGAGCGATGCGGGCATCAGCCTCACTCATGACCGGGTGCTCAACTGGCTGGTCGCGCGCGCACTGGTCGCCGACCTGCGGCACAATCGCCGAACGGTCGACGAAGTCGCGACCTTGCTCGCCAGCTTCGACACGGCGGGGACGATTGCGGCGGGCCTCGCCTACCGCCTTGGCTATGTCCTGCTCGATGTGCTGTGGCTTGGAGCCGTCTCGCTTGCGCCCGAGACGCTCCATGCGCTCATCGAACGGCTTCTCGAAGCACCGGAATATCGGATCAACGAAGGACCGTTCATCGAGGAGGATTTGGTCGGGCTCGGTTTGGCCATTCTGCCAACCCTGGCAATCATGGCTGCCCGGCGCGATGGCGAGCACTGTCTGCGGACGGTCCATGCAGCGCGTGCGATAGCGGCGGTCGGACAGCGAGACCCTGCGGTCGCGCGTCCGATCGTCACGGCATTGCTCGCTCAAACCGGCGATGCATTGGCATTGGGGCTGGTTGCCGCCGAACGGCTCTCGGTGCCAGGGGCGCTCGATCGCCTTTGGGCGATCCACTATGAACGCCGGGCGGCCGCAAGCACCGTACCGGACGATCTCGACAATCACGCCCGTCACGACCTCTTCGACGAGTCACAGTCGAGCTTCAAGGCGCTGAAGCGAGCCGCCATCGATCAGGGCGCCTGGATCGAGGCCCGGCTCAGCCTATCCGAAGATGCGCTCTCCGCCGAGATTCTGCTCGAACTGCTCTTCGCGCTCGATCACGCCCAGGCTTGCGACATCTGGCAGCGCCGCAAACATGTATTTCTGGAACGGATCGCGCGTGGCCGCACGATCCTGGCACGGGCCATCGGCCGGTTCGGCGATGACGAGGAGGCGGGGCGGCTCGAAGAAGCGAGCGAGGATGCTGAATGGCTCGAACCGACCCGGCGCTTCGACGCGCTGCTGCGTGTCGCGCCACAACGTGCAGTGGAAGAGATCGACAGGCTCGACGGGGAGACGCTAAGGCACGGCTGGTTCTCCGTGCGCCGCCTCGAACGTGAAGGCGGCGCGGATGCGCAGGCACGACTGCTTGGCCGCCATGAAAGACGGTGGGAGGCGATGCGTGATCTCGTCCTTCTTTATTGGCACGACATCGATCTCATCGATGCGCCGGCGTTCGAGGCCGTCATCGCAGCGCTCGAAGAGCGTCTTGCCGAATTGGCCGGAACGCCATGGACTCCGAGGGGGGAAGGGCATCTCATCAATTTCCTCTCGCAGACCCGGCGCCCGGACCTGCTTGCGCGGCTGCGAGCGCAGCGCGGCGGACAGCTGGAAATCCTCCTGCGCGATCTCGCCATCGATCGCGTCGGCCGAACGAGCCTGTCCGTCGACCGCGACGGCGAGCAGATCGAACGGCTGCTGTTGCTGATCGGCGGCGAGGGTTATGGGGAGTTGGTTGCCCATGCGATCGGCGGCGAGACGGTGTTCGCCCGCGAAGATGGCTATGAGGCAGCGCTACGCTTGCCGCAGGGTTCGCCGCATGCGCTCGGCCTGTCCGTTGCTGTCGCGGCAGAGGATCGGCACCGGCGTGAAACCTATGATCTGATGGTTGGGCTGGCCGCTCAGAAGCTTGATGGCCCGCTCTACGATCTGATCGCAGCGACCGCCGCAGCCTATACGGACGCGCTCGACATTCGCGCGTCGCTGGGGCCGATGGACGAAACGGTTGCGGCGCGTATTCGCACCGATCTCGCCAGCCCGGAAAGTGAGACAAGGATCGGCGCGACCTGCGCCTTGGCGTTCGCGCCGCCCGCCGACTGCGCAGAGCTGCTCGCCGACACACTCGCCCGATGCCCCGATGATGATGAATCGGCACTCACGGTCGTGCGCATCGCCCACCACCTCAAGAGCTATGCGCCGCGCATGCTGTCGCAGCTCGAACGGATGGTCGCATTGCCCGACCCCAAGGTGCGCGAGGCGGTGCTGCCTTCTCTGGCCTCCGCCGACGATCGGGAGGCGCGCGCGGCCGCGGCCAGGCATCTCCTGAACGAACCGACGCCTATGATCGATCATTGTGCGCTCAAGGCTGCCTTTTCGCTCAGTGCGCATGAGCAGGTGACCGGCCCTGGGATCGAGCGCTTGAAGCTGTATGTCGACCGCCGCCATGGGGTCTATCCGATCGGCCTCATCGCCGCCCGGCTCCACGAAAGGGGAGCGATGTCGAACGAAGAGATCGTGGAACTGTCCTACACCGCGCGCCGGCTTTCGTCCGAGAGCAGCGCCTATCTCATCGAACGGGTCGCACAATTCGACGCTGGCGAAGCGCGCGGCATTGCCGAACGCCATTTTGCCCAGTCGCCGTCGGGCAGTTCAGCGCGGCATTTGCTGCGGCTGGGTGGCAACGCGGCGATCGATCATCTGCTCCAGAGCTATATCTGCGAAGAGCGGCATCGGATACGCTGGATCATTGCGCGCGCGGTGAGAAGGCATGCCGACCGGAACCGGCTGAGCGAGCGGCTCGCGGTCTGGACCCGAGGCAATTCTGTCGACCTGCGGATCGCTGCCGCCGAGCTACTGGGATGGCTTCCGGGCGGACGTGCGAGCGAGATGCTGGGGCGGCTTGCTTGCGATCCGGTACCCGAAGTGGCCGACGCCGCGCTCCTGGCGTCGGAAAAGCTGCAATCGGAAGCCTATGCGCGCTATCTGATCGGCGAATTGCCTGACGCCGACCATCTCGGGCGCTGGTCGCGGCTCTATGCCATCATCGATCTGGTCGACCCCTATCTGCTGGAGAACGATCCCGACGGGCTCGAGTTGGGATCGGTCATCGATCCATTGGGCGAGGCTTTCGCCATCGCAACCGAATGCGCGGTGAAAAAGCGCAAGGAAGGCCTCGAAAAACAGGCCGACCGGCTTGACCGGGAAGCACGGGACTAAATTGCGCCCGTTTGGCCCACCGGGCGTATGATTGCTCGGAAATCTGTTCTGGCGAGCCCGCCATTAGGAGATCGGCGGCTCAGACCGGACCCACCCGAACTGCAATTTTTTCTCGTTCCCGAGTGACGTGACCCCCAGCTTTCCTCCAGCTGGGATTAGAGCCGGGCGGTTGTTTTGCGCATCTGCGCGGTTGAAGCAATGGCCTGCGTAGCGGAGCCCGCAGGGCGTAGCGAAGCAGGCCATTGCTTATCCAGTTTGGCGGCGAACGCCGCCGGGGTTGCGTATCCAAGGGTCGAGTGCGGCCTCTCGCGGTTGTAATCCTCGACCCAGGCCGCGATCTCGACACGGGCATGGGCGAGACTGAGGAATAGCGTCTCGTTCAGCAGCTCATCCCGCATGCGACCATTGAAGCTCTCGCAGAAGCCGTTCTGCATTGGCTTGCCTGGCGCGATGTAATGCCACTCCACGCCCATCTCTCCGCACCATGCCAGCACCGCATTGCTGGTGAGCTCAGTGCCGTTGTCGCTGACGATCATGCTGGGCTTGCCTCGCTGGCTGATCAGCTCCGTCAGCTCTCTCACGACACGGCGGCCTGAGATCGAGGTATCCGGCACTGCTGCCAGGCACTCCCGGGTCACATCATCGACTACGTTGAGCACACGGAACCGCCTGCCCGACGCCATCTGATCATGCACAAAGTCCAGGCTCCAGCGCTGGTTCGGCAGAGCCAGCACCGGAGCAGGTGCCCTTGAGCCGACAGCACGCTTACGGCTGCGTCGTCGCCTCACCGCCAATCCTTCCTCCTTGTAGAGCCGCTGGGTCTTCTTCCGGTTGATCATGATCCCCTCCCGGCGCAGCAGGATGTGCAGACGGCGATAGCCGAACCGGCGACGCTGGTTGGCCAGCTCGCGAAGCTTCTCACGCAGACCGGCATCATTGCCCCGGGTGGAATGGTAACGCACGCTCTTGCGATCAGCATCGATGACACGGCACGCCCGCCGTTCGCTCATCCCGTGACAGGTCTGGAGATGAACGACAGCTTCCCGCTTCGCGGCGGGCGTCAGAACTTTTTTGCCAGAAGATCCTTCAACGCAGCCTTGTCCAGCATCGCATCGGCCAGCAGCCGCTTCAGCTTCGCGTTCTCGCTCTCGAGCTCCTTCAGTCGGCGAGCATCGGACACTTCCATCCCGCCATACTTCGACTTCCAGTTGTAGATTGTCGCTTCGGACACCCCGTGTCGACGAGCCAGGTCAGCGGTCTTCGCGCCCGCCTCAGCCTCCTTCAGCACGCCAATGATCTGCTCTTCGGTAAACCTCGTTCTCTTCATCTCGTCCGTCCTTCTGTCAGGGCCGGACTCTAATCCAACTTGGGGGAAAATCAGGGGGTCACGTCAATCGTCGTCGATGGTCCATTGTCGACCGGACAATCGCACCAGCGACAGCCGACCTTCAGCACGTGCAGAATGCCCGATATCACCCGCCGGTCATCGACCCGTCGCGCACCCGGTTGATTGCGTGGCAGATGCGGTTCGATCACCGCCCACGCTTCGTCCGAAAGCCAGAACAACGCCATCGCGTATCTCCCATGATCCGAAATGACCCTGAATCAGGAAAACCGCCGACGTTCAAGCTGCTGATTGGGTTTGGGCCCTTGAAAAGGCAAGCAGGTCAAAGCCAGGGCGCATCCCCGAAGCTGGTGAGATGATTGAAACAAACAGATTGTCTTGGATCATTCGCGCGGATTGCCGCAGCGGAAGGCAGTTATAATTGATCATCATCCAGAATTGGGCGCCAATCGGTATTGTCGCTAAACAGCTTTGCGGAGCGATCGACCAAAAGGCCCATAATCCTGCGACGTGTAACCGCATCGGCTTCCGATAGTTCGTCGACCAAACGGTTCTCGCATGCATAGAGCAAAGGCATTACCTTATCGAAGATTTCCTGGCCTTTCCTGCTGAGCCTGAGAGCGACTCGTCGCCTGTCGGTCTGGTCAATATCGCGTAGGACGAGCTTCTGGTTGGTCAGATGATCGATCGCACGACTTACGCTTACCTGGTCCATCGCAGTCAATTCAGCAAGCGCCTTTGCCGACAGCGGATGATTAGATCCCAAGATGGCAATTATCCGCCAGTCAGCAACTGTTATTCCGAACAATTCACCATACATTCCCTGCAGCATGTGACTGACACGGTTGGCGATTACGCTAAACGCATGAGGTAGAGAATGCTCCGGCGAGAATTGGTAGAGGCGCGGATGTGGATCGTGCTTCACAGGCCTGGTTGCAGCACCTTCTGATGCCACCATTTCTTTTCCGCGACCGGAAATTTTTCCGCCATTTGACGCTTTCATTACATCCGCTCCGGATGGCTTTCTGGTTGCGATAGCTGTGCTTGGATAAAAGCTCGTGCCCCACCGCCGCCCAATGCTTTCAATGGTTCTTTATCCTTGGGTTCTCTGCAACTTGCAAGGCTTAACTCGCCCACAGCCGACGAACCAAAAAATTTTTTATTTGCAATAGTTTCATACTGAAAGTATGTCTTCCATAAGGTCGAACGAACCGATCGGACGAACTGGGAGAGCGAGAGATGGCTTCGGCATTTGTTGAAATTACGGCGAACGAGACAGGCGAGAGCCATCCAGCGAAGTGCGCTCTGCCAAGGCTAGTCGAAGTGATTGGCCGCCCTCAATTCGAGGACGCGCTTATGACGTTTTTAGCGGATGTTGCTAAGGCCGAGCAGTATGAGATCTTTCAAGAAGAAGGTTATGAGTTCCAAAAGATCGCAAACGGGATGCGGATTAACAGCGCCGTCAACAGCCCAAGCGCAGGCGATGCTGATGGATGCCTTGCGACGTACGATGTGCGACGTGAGTTCCGACGGTTTGCATCTGAGGATGCGCTTGTAAAAGTGTTCACTTTAGCCCGAGCTAATGAAAGCGGGGCCATTCCCATTTCGCCGCGGCACTCGATCTTGGTTGTGGGTAAAGGGCAGGGCGCATTGTTTGGAATTAGGATGATTCGGTGCGGCTTGCACCACCAATCGGTTGATATCGATGTCGAGAATCTGACGCGCTTTGCGAATCTTCTTGTCTCCCTGGTTGCGCGGCACCACGGACTAATTTCCGCTCGGTTTGATGGTTTCAATGCTCTCGCTTCGCTTGCCAAGATTGAGGAGAATATTCACGCGATGCAACTCCTCTCACGCCGTGAGGCAGAAGTATGCGCGAGGATTCTGTTCGGCTTCTCATCGCGAGAAATTGCTGCGGATCTCGGCATCGGCAAGGAAAGCGTGATGACCTATCGCAAGCGCGCTTACCAGCATCTCGAAATCGCCAGTCAGCGTGAGCTAATGCTTTGGTATTTTGAGCAACCACTCAGTTTATGCGCGGCCTGACATTACTTACGGGGCCTAAACAACACAGCTAGGGGCAGCCTTCGCTTCGGGGCCTAAGAACTTGTCGATACCATCACGACAAACATGATGCAGGGCTTTTCGCCACGGTTGCTCCAACCGTGGCGGGTGCCCCTTTGAACCAACGTATCACCGGGGCTGAGTAGGGTCTCGTCATCGTCCAGCATGACGTAGATTTCGCCCGAGACGATGTGCACATAGTCAATCGTGGCAGTTGCGTGCGTCGTTACATTCTTTGCTACAGCGGGATCTTTAGTCCCAAACAATTGTGTGTCGGGCGGCCATTCGAGCATCTGCGCCACGGTGCCGCCTTCGGGCGGTCCAAATACGAGGGGTTTAGAGCACATTTCCGGGCCATCTGGCGCGAAGCCTAGCTCGAATCCTGTGCGCCACAAATCTGTGACCACGATGGATTCGGCGCCCTCAACCGACATTTGGAACGGACATTCACCATCGTCTATTGAAACCAAAGAGCGGCCAATCTTCTCGCCCGTGACGACTCGACGCCAGCTTTGCGCGTTCGCTGGCACGGTATCAATCATATTTGGCTTAAATTCACTCATTCCTCAGCCTCATCTCAAAGATTAGGAATCCTAATGGCGTTACAAAGCAGTTTGGCGGCGCCAAGGCTGTCCCTTTTGGGTGGGACCAGCTTTGGCGTGGGATCAGTGTAGGCAGCAGGGCCTGAGCAGTAAATTCTTAAAGGAATTAAAATGCGTCTTTTGGCTTCAGAAAAAGCAGAATCAAGCAAGGCGAACGTCTCCGCACTGGCTAAGAGCTTCGATCCTTTCGCGCCCGGATTTCTCCGCGATCCTTATCCTTCTCTTGCAAAAATGCGAGAAAAAGAACCTGTGTTTTACTCGCCAGAGATCGACAGTTGGGTAGTTACTCGATATCAAACTGTCCGCGCCGTGCTGCGCGATACGGCTCGTTTCTCGCCGCGAATTGTTTCCGACCCGCTGACGCCGTTAAGCCCTCGTGCGCGCGATATGATCGCCAATTCCGAATTCGACGTGCCGGGATTGCTAGTTAATAACGATACTCCAAGCCCCCCGCATTGTCGCAAATTCTTTGGCGAACCACTTAAGCCCAATCGGCTCAAAAGCCTACAACCTTTTGTTGAGGCGACAGTATCCGCTCAGATTGACAAGATGGTCGAGCAAGGGCCGCCTGACGATCTTGCGACGGGGCTTACCTGGGAAGTGCCGGCGCTTGTCCTTTTTCGTCTGTTGGGCATTCCTGATGAGGATGTGCCGCAGGTGAAGGAATATGCCGATAGCCGTGTGGTGCTGCTTTGGGGACGACCTACCGAGGAGGATCAAATCCGCCTAACGAAAGGTGCGCTCGAATTCTTCCGTTATACTAAGCGCTTGGTTATTTCGCGTATCGATAACCCTGCGGACGATTATCCTAGCGCGGTCCTAGCTCAGCGCGATGGTGACGATTCTGTTGCGACGATCCGTGACATCATTGCGGTTACCTTCAACTTGCTGTTTGCCGGGCATGAAACAACGTCCAGCGCATCAGCAAATATCCTGTCGAATATCCTTGCCGACCAGGAACTTTGGAAAGGAATCGTCGATGGAAGCGTCGAGATAGCCAAAGTGGTAGAAGAAGGGCTGCGCTTCGATCCCCCAGTTCAGGCATGGCGCCGCCTTGCGAAAGAAGATGTGGAACTGGATGGCGTGGCAATTCCCAAAGGCGGCCATGTTCTGCTGCATTTCGGCGCCGCCAATCGCGACCCCGAACGGTTTGACCAGCCCGAAATTTTCGATCCGGACAGGACCAATGCCGGCCAGCACACCAGTTTTGGAATTGGCGCGCATTTTTGCCTTGGTGCGACGCTAGCACGCATTGAGATCGAAACGATGATCCGGCAATTGGCGCGCCGGCTGCCAGACCTTCGCTTGGTTCCCGATCAGGTGCCGGATTATCTGCCTAACACATCATTTCGCGGACTGCGCAACCTTCAGGTGCATTGGTAAAAGGAAAGGAGCAGCGTGGGCTCCTGAATTACAACCGCCTTGGGCTCTTTCAGAATCTGGCTTTTTACGCGATTAGTCCGCGATCAGCTTGCGGTCAACCAGCCAGTTTTGTGTCAGATCAGTTACCTTGCGCAAGTGATCCGGCTGACCGGCATAGTAATGCGTTGCACCTTTCATGACGTGAAAGCTCTTATCGCTGCTGGTTGCTGCATCAAAAATTTTACGCGCATGCGGCTGCGGCACGGCGTCATCCGCGGTGTTCTCAATAGCCAATAACGGGACACTGATCTGCGCGGCGCATTTTACGCCGTCGGCATTGGTGTCATCGATTGACCACTGCGAAAGCCACGCGCGCAAGGTGGAAAAACGGGCGAGGCCAACGGGGCCAGAATTCACTGTCTCAGGATTGCCGAGGTAGCACCAGCCGATTCTACGATCGTTTGGATCAAGCGTTGGGTCGAGAAATCTTGGATCGGCCAATGTCCGGTGCGTGATAAAGCCGCGTTCCATTTCCGGGCTGTCCTTGGCACGCAACATTGCCAGTGTGTCTTTGACTGTTGCCGTAATTTTGCGGACTCGCGCCAATTGTGCGCGGCGATATTTTTCAATGAAGGCCGTGCCGTAAGGTGGCTGATTGGGATTCTCCGGGTTGTAAATGTCCAGCTCTAGGTCGCGGTCATCCGGATTGAGCTCATCGCGAACGGACGGATCGATGATGTCGAGTAACAATTGCGCGCGAGAGATATGAGCCGCTTGAAATACTACAGCATCAGCGGGAATCAAATCGCCGCCAAGAATGTTAACCAGGTCGCCGGCAGGGGTGTGGGTGATGGTCGGATTCTCGGCCTGTGCTTGGTAAAATAATGATAGGGAGCCACCACCTGACCAACCGACCAGGACGATCTTTTCGTAACCAAGCTCTTGCCTTGCGTGCCTAATATAGGCGCCTAGGTCGAGAAGCACATTCTCAAGAATTGCTGCGGTATCGTTGCGAGCGTAACGGCTACCCGCGCAAAGTACATGTGCGCCAGCTCGTGCCGCTTCCCGCGGGACGGGGAGCAATTGGAGCGTTGATGCAGGATGCATGAAGATCAGCAATGTAGAAGAGGGACGGTTCCGAGGACGGATCAACACTCCTTCAAGGTTTATCATCCCCTGATTGCCCGAAAAGCCATATGTCTCAACGAACTTCGTGGATTCCCGATAGGCGATATGCAGCCATTGAAATGAGAGGTCTGGATCTGAATCCATTATGCGGCTCCTAAGGCTGCTAGGCTGCTGCCAAGCTCTGCGGGTGGTGAGAGGTCCTGTGTCATTGCAGGCACCATTTTATCGTATGGCGATATCTGCGGGTATCGTGGGAGAAATGACCTTAGCTTCGCGTTCCCACTCAAGAATGTCTGCCTTGAATTGAAGGCTGCTGGTAATTTCATCGATCCCATTCAGTAGTGCTGTCTTACGGTCCGGCTCGATGTCGAAATGGACGATGGTACCGTTGCTGCGAGAAATTGTCTGAGTGGGTAAATCTATCGCAATCTGGCAGGTCGCCGGATTACCGGCCTCTGACAGAAGAGTTTCAATGACGCTTTGGTCCAGCGTAATTGGAAGCATGAAGTTCTTAAAACAATTATTGTAGAATATATCGGCAAAACTTGGGGCGATAATGCAGGCTATGCCAAACTCGCTAAGTGCCCATGGTGCGTGTTCCCGGCTGGAGCCGCAGCCAAAATTCTCACCTGCTATCAATATGCCGGCTTTGCGCCATGGCGACCGATTGAGAATGAAGTCCGGTTTTTCCTCACCCTTCGCATCATAACGCATGGTTGAGAACAGTTTCGAACCCAGCCCTGTGCGCGAAATGGTTTTCAGATGTTCGGCAGCTAGTATTTTGTCCGTATCGACATTGGCTTGTGCGAGCGGGGCTGCAACGGCTTTTATTCTTTCAAAGCCAACCATCAGCTCAACTTTCTGACATCGGTGATTGTGCCAGTAACGGCGGCAGCGGCAGCCATGGCCGGCGACATTAAATGAGTTCTACCGCCTGGGCCCTGCCGCCCTTCGAAGTTGCGATTCGACGTGGATGCGCAGCGTTCGCCTGGACTGAGCTTGTCGGGGTTCATGCCCAGGCACATCGAGCAACCAGCCTCGCGCCATTCAAATCCAGCGGAGCGGAAGATCTGGTCTAGCCCTTCCGCCTCCGCCTGCAGTTTGATTGCTCCTGATCCGGGTACAACCAGCGCACGGACGCCGGGTGCAACTTTGCGATTGGCGGCAATGGCCGCTGCGGCTCGCAGATCTTCGATCCGGCTGTTGGTGCAGCTGCCTATAAATACGACATTGATGGGAAGGCCTTCCAGTGGTGTGCCGCTCTCAAGACCCATATAGGCCAGCATGTTGCGCGCTTGCGATGCATCAGCTGGGCTGGGCTGGGAGGAGGGGTCAGGAATTGTCCCAGCCACGCCTACTACCGCTTCGGGTGTTGTGCCCCAAGTCACCATTGGTGTGACCGAAGCCGCATCGAACTCGATCACCTTGTCATAAATTGCACCCTCATCAGAGCATAGCTCACGCCAATTGGCGACTGCGTCATCGAAAGCTTTGCCGGAAGGGACCAGTGCGCGTCCCTCCAGATAGGCGAATGTCGTGTCGTCGGGGGCAATTAGCCCGGCGCGCGCGCCAGCTTCGATCGACATGTTGCAAACCGTCATGCGTCCGGCCATGTCCAACGATGTGATCGCATCACCAGTATATTCGATGACATGCCCAGTGGCTCCATCCGTGCCGATCTCGCCAATCAGCGCCAGAATTAAGTCTTTGGCTGTTGTGCCGGTGGGAAGTTCGCCCGTTACACGAACAAGCATGTTCTTCGCTGGCTTTTGAATCAGCGTCTGGGTTGCGAGCACATGTTCGGCCTCCGAAGTACCAATGCCAAAAGCCAAAGCCCCAAAAGCTCCATGTGTCGATGTGTGGCTGTCACCGCATACAATCGTAAGACCCGGTAAAGTCAGTCCGAGATCGGGACCGATAACGTGCACGATCCCTTGCGATTTATGCAGCAGCGGAACATAAGGGATGCCAAATTCAGCCACATTCTGTTCTAGTGCTTGAACCTGCAAGCGGCTGTTTTCGTCGGCAATTGGCAAGTGTCGTTCTTGGGTTGGCACGTTGTGATCAGCGACTGCAATTGTGGCGTGGGGGCGAAAGACATTCCGTCCGGCCTGACGCAATCCTTCGAAGGCCTGCGGGCTCGTGACTTCGTTAACCAGATGCCGGTCAATATACAGCAGGACATTGTCGCCGGTCAGCTGCGTGACCTTATGGGCATCCCATATCTTCTGAAATATCGTGCGCGGCGCATTCACGAGGTTGCATCCTCACATGGTTTTGCAAGATTAAGCGCATCGCGCACGCGCCCTCCGGCAACGCCGCCCGGAATTGATGCACCATCGCATGCAACAGGGACAAGTGCGGCAATGTCGATGCCGGTCGAAACATTCATCGCCTCAAACATCCAGACGACGTCTTCGGTAGAAACATTACCAGTTGCGCCCGGTGCGAATGGGCAGCCGCCAAGCCCGGCAAATGCTGCATCAATTGTGCGCACTCCGGCTTGCCAGGCGGCGAGCACATTGGCGAGGCCAAGACCATAAGTGTCGTGACCGTGATAGGCCCAGGACTTCACTTGGGGGTATCGCCTAATTGCTTGTGAAAGCAGAGCCCCCACACGATCAGGCGTGACGCGGCCGGTTGTGTCGCAAGGGCAGATTTCGGCGTCAGGCTTTATGTCGATCAGGGCATCAAGCAGAGCGAAAGTTGTCTCAGGTTCCATAGCGCCGTCGTAGGGGCAGTCAAATGCTGTGGCGACGTTTAGCCGCAACGCGGTTCCTTGTGGAAGCACGTCGACGATGCGGGCATATTCCTCAACCGATTCAAAGGGTGCCCGGCGGACATTGCTGCGATTGTGTTTTTCGGAAGCGGACAAAACGAAGGCGAGATGTTTGGAACCAGCGGCAAGCGCGCGTTCTGCATGGCGAAGGTTTGGTACCAGCACCTGAGCGTTCATGCCTGGCAGAGCCTCGGCTGCTGCCATAACTTCTGCCGCATCGGCAAGTTGCGGAACAGCCGTTTCGCTGACGAAGGCGGTGGCTTCGACTCGCCTGATTCCACAGTCATACAGACGCTGGATGAAGTCAATTTTATGCGCAGTGGGGATCTGCTGCGCGATTGACTGAAACCCATCACGGGGCCCTACTTCGACAATGGTGGCGGCCTGGCTGGTTGTCATCGGATTACTCCCTGACCTTTGAGGGTATCGATTTCGGATGGGGAATATCCCGCGTCGCTAAGGATTTCGGCACTGTGTTGTCCGATATCAGGCCCTGCCCAGCGGATCGTTCCGGGGCTTTCAGGGATGTGGGGAACAATGCCGGTGTGGAGCACTTCGCCAAGGTTAGGATCTTGGACCTCTCGCACCATTTTGCGGAAGCGGTATTGTTCGTCCTGTGCCGCGTCCGCAGCAGTGTAGGTTTTCGACGCTGGAATATCTGATCTGTCCAGCATGGCCTGCAGCTCTCGTGCGTCAAAATTGCTGGACCAGTCTGAGATGATTTGATCGAGGATGGCTGCGTTCTCAACGCGTGCGCGGTTGCCGTTAAAGCGCGGGTCTTCGCTGAGCTCTGGCTTGCCTAGCAATTGTGCTAATCGTTTAAACAGTGGTTCTGAATTTGCGGCGATAAGTACAAAATTCCCGTCGGCGGTGGGATAGGCATTGGAAGGTGCCGCAGTGGCTATTCCGCCCCCTGTTGGCTGCTTGATCTTACCCAGCTTGCCATATTCAGGAAGCATAGCCTCCATCATCGAGAACACGCTTTCGGTCAGCGCAACGTCCAGGCTGCGGGATTTTCCATCACCATCCGCGCGGTCGCGCTGCCAAAGCGCGGCCATGATGCCAAAGGCGGCATAGAGTCCGGCAATGGAATCGCCGATACTAACGCCCACCCGCACTGGGGGCAGATCAAATGTCCCTGGTGGGTGGTTGGTAAGGTAACGCAAACCGCCAACCGCCTCGCCAATAACGCCAAATGCGGCACGATCGCGCCAAGGGCCGGTTTGCCCATATCCCGATACATGCGCGATAATCAGATCCTTGCGGGCGCCGCGCAAAACCTCGTCGCTAAGGCCCATTTTTTCCAGCTGCCCGGGGCGGAAGTTTTCGACCACCACGTCGCAATCGGCCACTAGGCGTAATACGATCTCTTGTGCCTGGGGTGCCTTCAGGTTCAACGCGAGGCTGCGCTTGTTGCGGCCATGAATAGACCACCACAAAGACCGGCCTTCTACTTGCTCGCCCCACTGGCGAACAGGGTCGCCGGAGTGGGGCTCGATCTTTATGACTTCAGCCCCCAAATCACCAAGCAACCGTGTGCAAAACGGAGCAGCGACAAAATGGCCGATTTCAAGAACGCGCAAGCCGTTCAAAGTCGCGCTGTTTTTCTGGATCATGACTGGCAACAATTCCGAATTAAGCAGTCCAACCGGGACTCCGGATGATTGCCCACAGGCTATCTGAAATGCCTATTTGACGAAGTCCCCTGTGCCGGGGACATATCCGCTGCGTAGATTTCGCGAAGATGCCGGAGTGTGCCTGTCTTCAATCCGTGACAGCTTGCATGAGTACCAATGCATTCTTCGTGGGGCGATGCTCTTGCAATGATAAGAATGCCCAAAAAACTGAGAGGCGCTTGATCGTGACTGACTATATAATCGTGGGGGCGGGGTCCGCCGGGTGCATTCTTGCCAATCGGCTCAGCGCCGATCCGACTGTTCGTGTCACCTTGCTGGAGGCAGGGGGCAAGGACAGCAACGTCCTTTACAGGATGCCGGCTGGCTTTTTCGGGATCATGAAAGCGGGGATCGGCAACTGGAACTATGAAACAGTCCCTCAGCCTGGATTGAATGGCCGGACAATGTACTATCCCCGAGGCAAGGTTCTGGGTGGTTCGAGCACGATCAACGGGCTTGTATTCCTTCGCGGAAATCAGGGAGATTACGACGGATGGGCGCAGTCTGGCGCGACCGGATGGTCCTACGACGATTGCCTGCCCTATTTCCGCAAGCTGGAAAGCCATTCACAAGGCGATACGCACTATCATGGCAGCTCAGGCCCCATCCGCGTGACGACCGCAGCCCCGGTGGAGGAAATGTCCCCGGTAGGGCAGGCTTGGTTCAAGGCTGTTGAGAGCGCGGGCTATCCGGTGAGTGAGGATCTCAATGGTGCTTCGCAAGAGGGTATTGGCCGGCCGGATGCAAATTTTGCAGACGGTGTGAGGCAGAGCGCGTCTTCGACCTATTTGAAGGAAGCCCTTGAGCGGAGCAATCTGCAGGTGATTACCGGAGCCCATGCGACCCGCATCGTGATGGATGGCAAGCGTGCGACCGGCATTGAATATATGCATAGAGGCCGCCGCGAAGTGATCAAGACCGAGGGCGAAATCATCCTCTCAGGCGGTGCCGTAAACTCACCGCAATTGCTCCAGCTTTCGGGTATTGGTGAACCTGAACTGCTTAGACAGCATGGCATTTCCGTCTTAGCCGAGGCACCGGGTGTAGGCGAAGGCCTGCAGGACCATGCCTGTTTCATGATCAAACAGCGTATGACGAAACCTTGGTCTGCAT
>JBASBA010000051.1:0-2127 GCA_049650885.1 Alteraurantiacibacter sp.
GTGTATTGCAGATGCACAACCACCACGCCGCCCTCGGCGGCGCGATGGAAGTTCTCGCCGATGAGGCGCTCCTCTTGGAATCAGGCGGTCACGTCGTCGAACAGTTGACCTTGCCCGCGGCAGAGCAGTTGCAGTTGAACCCGCTCCAAGCGGGCGCTCGGGCGGTCTGGAACCTGCCGATCACCCGAGAGCTGAACGAGATGATCACGCGGTTTACACCCGACGTCGTCCACGTGCATACTCCGTTTCCCCTCATGTCCCCCGCCGTGTTCCGGACCGCTTCCAAGGCTGGGATACCGACAGTCACCACATTGCACAGCTACCGCTACTCCTGTATTGCGGCTACCTGTCTGCGAGCGGGGAGTATTTGCGAAGACTGCGTGGGCAAGGTCGTCAAATGGCCGGGAGTCCGGCATCGCTGCTATCACGACAGTCTCGGCGCTAGTGCAGCCCTGACCGCTGGGCTGGCTCTGCATCGCAGGCTAGGCACCTTCGATCGGCACGTGGACCGGTTCATCACGCTGACCCAGTTCGCCAAGACCCTGCTCACGCGCGACGGCATCAGGGCTGAGCAAATCGTCGTGAAGCCGAACTCGGTGCCCGACCCTGGGGTCCCTCCCGGGGGAACGTTGCCTCGCGAGCGATTCGTTCTGTTTGCTGGTCGCCTAGTGAAGGAAAAAGGGATCCACACCTTGCTGCAAGCATGGCGCCAGAGCGACGCGTTGCCGGAGTTGCGGATTGCCGGCTCGGGTGAACTGATGGCGGACGTTGAGCGTGCTGCTGAACAGGACCCCAGAATTACCCCCCTTGGATGGTTGTCGACCGGCGAGACCGTCGACCTCATGCGTCGGGCCGGTGCCGTTGTCATTCCGTCCGAATGGTACGAAGGCTTGCCTCTCGTCCTCTTGCGCGCCCAATCGGTCGGAGCCCCGATACTCATCTCCGACTTGGAGAACATCAGCAGCGAGCTCGTCGAGGACCAGGCCGGGACGACTTTTCGAACGGGGGACGCTCACGACCTGGCCGATGCCCTCGAGCGGTTGCTCGCCGACCCTGAGCGGGGCTCTCTATTGGGTCAGCAAGCTCGCGATGGGTACGTTAAGCGCTATACACCAGAAAAAAATCTGTCCCGGCTCGAAGCGATCTACGCCTCCGTAGGGGCGGGCGCCAGCAGGGATGATTGATAGCGGCCCCCCGCGGCGGTCCTTATCTGGGGCAATCGGCTGGTTCGCCGTCTCCTACGCCTTGGCCATTGTCGGCTTCTTGGGTACGAACGCCCTGGCCGCGCGCGCTCTTGGTCCCGCCGCGTTCGGCACTTTCGTTATCGTCTACACCATCTCGGTTGTCATCGGGCAGGTCGGTCTTCTGGGTGTGCATCGAGCGGGAGTGCGCGAAGTGGCTCGTCTTACACGCTTCGATGACAGTCAGGCCCGCGGGCTCAGAGACGATGTCCGAACTGTCTCACTGACATCGCTTCCGCTGGTCAGTGTGGTGGCAAGCGGCACGGCCGCTGCGCTTTTCGCGGGCGACCTCGATAAGCCTCTGGTGTTCGGGGGCTCGACCGCAGCCCTGATGTACCTCAGCGGCCAGCAGAAATTGGCATCAGGGTACCTTCGGGGCTTGGGCTGCGTGGGGCTAGCGGGAATGTTGGAAGGAAGGTCAGGCGGGGGCCTTATCGCCTTGTCTCAGGCCATATTCCTGGCGCTGTTGTTGTTGTGGCACTCTGCCCCCTCGGTGAGTACTGTTCTGCTCGCCGTGGCAGCAGCCCACCTGGCACCGGTTGCGTGGGGGCATCACGTCATCCGCCGCCACTGGCGGACGGGACCACCGGTCTCTGGACATGCAACCCGCCTCATCGCGATCGTTCGACGCGACTGGAGGTTCTCGCTCTTATCGATCGCGGCGTCTGCATCGCAGTATGTCGAGGTATGGGTCGGCGGACTGGTCCTGACCGCCAGTGACAGTTCGTACTTCAGCGCAAGCCATCGCTTGGCTTCCTTGCTCGTGATTCCCCTTGCCTCATTGCAGGTGATCTGTTCACCAGCCATTTCCCGCATGTGGGAACAACGATCGCTGACTGCGCTAACGGGTCTCGTCCGCACCGCCGCGACTTTGGCAAGCCTGTCC
>JBASBA010000052.1:0-1806 GCA_049650885.1 Alteraurantiacibacter sp.
TGATGACTTGCTTTTCGTGCCTGACTTTAACCACCAGGGCATCGAAATAGACAATCGGATAGACTTCCTCTAAGGGACGGTTTTGCCAGGCTGTCACCTCCTCCATCACTTCGGATACCACCTGAGAAATCAGTCCGTGACTCACCTCTATACCGTACAGGTCTTGCAACTGAGCAGCTATATCCCTATCGCTCATGCCACGGGCATACAGGCTGATAATCTTGTCATCGAACTCGGCAAAGCGGGTTTCGTATTTGGGTATCAGCAACGGGTCGAAGTGGGCTTGCCTATCTCTGGGTACCGCTAAACTTAACTCGCCGAACTCTCCTTTTAAGGTCTTTTTACTTTTACCATTACGCGAGTTACCGCTATTATTGCCTGCCGAAGCGTGTTTCTCGTAGCCCAGGTGATGGCTCATCTCGCCTTCTAACATCCGGTCCAGCAAGGCTTTACTCAATTGTTTCAACAAGCCACTCGAGCCTAGTAGCTCTTGCGCTGTCTTGCTATCGCCCAATAGTTCATCTAACAACTCGGGCGTGAAGGCGCTTTCTTTATTTGTCTGCTTGCTCGTTTTTGTACTCATGGTCTTCTCCTTTGTGCTAGGGGATTTGACCATTTACACAATCTATTTTACAACCTCAAACCAGGCTTGACCTATGAATTCTCTGTCTGCCACCAGAGCTTCAATCTGATCTGCGGGTAGCACTTTGAGTAAGCGGTTCATAAGCGCGTTGCGTTCGCCCTGATTAGAATTCCCCAGTTTCGGCAAGAGTGACCACAGCAAACCAAAAGCAGTACCTTGATGGGCTACGCCTAGAGCCATGATATTAATACTCAGCTTACCAAAGCACCAGTTGGTTCTATCTAAGCAAAGCACTTTCTTTTTCTCTTTGGGCAGTTGCCCCAAAACAAAGCGGGCTACCGCAAAATCTTCAAAAAAAAGCCTGCAAAGAAGCGTTGAATACGTCTATAGTTCGAGGCGTTGCTAGCGCCTGGATTTAGGCTGGTTGCTACTTGCACCAAGTTGACTGTCTTAGTCCCAATAATCGCCACTACAAAGCTGGCAACAAACCTCAAGCGGTAAGCACTACATTTCAGGTATTGGGATTGTCAAGAGGATTGTGTAAATGCTCAATAGTTAGTTAGCGCAGGGTAGGTAGTCTTTCTGGAAACATGATGGCGAATTGGTTGAGGGCACGCGGCCAGTTCGAGATGGGTCTGCACCATTTCTTGGCGATGTTCTTGAACGCGAGGTAAATGAGTTTAAACACGGCTTCGTCGTTAGGGAATGAGCCTTTGTTTTTTAAGACCCTGCGGAAACTGCTGTTTAAGGATTCAATAGCATTAGTGGTGTAGATGACCTTACGGATCTCAGGTGGGAAGCTGAAAAAGGGTGTCAGGTTATCCCAGTGGTTCCACCATGATTGGCTGATCATCGGATACGTAGCGTCCCATGTTTGGGAGAAATCTAGTAGTGCCTGCTCAGCTTCCTCAACACTAGCAGCCTGATAAATCGTTCTTAAATCAGCAGCCACCTGTTTACGTTCTTTCCAGGGGACGAATCTCAAGCTGTTTCTGACCATGTGGACGATGCAAAGCTGGGTGAGGGTGTGTGGGAACGTGGCTTCTATGGCGTCGGGGAAGCCTGTTAAGCCGTCAACACAAGCGATAAACATGTCCCTGACACCTCGATTCTTCAACTCGTTCATGACCGACAGCCAGAATTTAGCCCCCTCCGTTTCAGCCAGCCACATGCCCAGCAGTTCTTTATCTCCTTCCAGAT
Organism: Alteraurantiacibacter sp.; assembly: GCA_049650885.1. Taxonomy (GTDB): domain Bacteria; phylum Pseudomonadota; class Alphaproteobacteria; order Sphingomonadales; family Sphingomonadaceae; genus Alteraurantiacibacter. The sequence continues at coordinate 1,784 of JBASBA010000052.1, forward strand.
TGATTGCCAGGGCGAGGTAGAGG
>JBASBA010000053.1:0-2325 GCA_049650885.1 Alteraurantiacibacter sp.
CCCTTAACCGTCGTGATGGTGTCACCCACACGGGCCTGCTCCACCTCCTTGATCTGGGCGGTGATGAAGCCGATCTCGCCAGGTCCGATTTCCGGCAGGTCCGTGCGTTTGGGGCTGAAACAGCCCACGCGGTCCACCAGATGTTCCGTGCCGCCCTGCATGAATTTGACGTTGAGGCCCTTCTGCAGCACGCCATCCATCACGCGCACAAGGATCACCACGCCAAGATACGGATCGTACCAGCTATCCACCAGCATGGCTTTTAGCGGCGCATCGCGATCGCCTGATGGAGCCGGAATGCGGGCGACGAGCGCTTCCAGCACATCCTCGATGCCGATGCCGGACTTGGCACTGGTCAGTACCGCGTCACTGGCATCCAGGCCGATGATGTCCTCGATCTCGGCCTTTACCTTCTCAGGTTCGGCAGCGGGCAAATCGATCTTGTTGATGACGCACACGATCTCGTGGTCGTGCTCTATCGACTGATAGACATTGGCCAGCGTCTGGGCTTCCACGCCCTGCGCCGCGTCTACTACCAGCAGCGCGCCTTCACATGCCGCCAGGCTGCGGCTTACCTCGTAGGCGAAGTCGACATGACCCGGTGTGTCCATCAGGTTCAGGCTGTAGGTTTCGCCATCCTTGGCGGTGTAATTCAGGCGCACCGTCTGCGCCTTGATGGTGATGCCGCGCTCCTTCTCGATATCCATATTATCGAGCACCTGCTCCGACATTTCGCGTTCGGTCAGGCCGCCGCACTGCTGGATCAGGCGATCTGCCAGCGTGGATTTGCCGTGATCGATGTGGGCGATGATGGAGAAATTGCGGATGCGCGACAATTCGGTCATTGCGGGCCTTTAGCGGGGTGCCGATGAACTGTCAGCCGGAATATACGCGCGCCTCGATAAACAGGCCTGCGTAACGCTCGCCTATCCCGCGCGCGATGCTCCGCCACCAAGGTCCACCTGCATGAAGCGGCGATGTGAACGGGTTGCATCGCCACCTGCTGCGGCAGCGGCGAGGTGATGGCCGCTTGGCAGCGCCTGCAACGGCATCCCTACATTGGCCAGCATGTAGGGTGACACACGGTGGCGTGTGCACAGCCCCCCTGCCCCGTCCGATACAAGCGGCAACTCGAATTCCAGCCCTTGCGTGGCATCCTGCGATCGGCGAACCTTGCCGACCACGATCTGTCCTTCGCCAAGATCGATCACCAGGTCTGTGCCGATCGGAACATCCAGAATCCCCTCGATCCTTGCGCCAGTGCGTGACAGGTCGCGCAGCATGGCAACATAATGATTGTCCTCGTGCACCACACCGATCCGGCGGAACAGCGTGCGCCGCTGATCGCGATGCTTGGCAGGGCCTGCAGGCTCGTACCGCAATTCTCCCGATTCCAGCTTCGTCAGCACATCACCGTGCGAGACAGCACGCGAGAATATGAAACCTTGCACCTTGTCCACTTCCAGCGATGCGATCGCTTTCAGCTCGTCCATTGCCTCTACGCCCTCGGCAACGGTGGTCATGTCCATTGCCCGCGCCAGACTGGTTATGGCGCTGATGATGGCCCGGCCCGATTGCCCGTCGGCGGCACAGCCGCGCACGAAACTCTGATCGATCTTGATCTTGTCGAACGGTGCCTGTCGCAAATATGACAGTGATGAATAGCCGGTGCCGAAATCATCCAGCGCCAGCCTGACCCCGATTTTCTTCAGTTTCGCAAACATGTCCTGCGCATTGCCAATATCGCCGACAAATACGCTCTCGGTAATTTCCAGTTCAAGGCGCGATGCCGGCAGGCCGGATTCCGACAATGCCCTGCTGACGATGTCCGGCAGATCGTCGTTCATGAATTGCCGCGCCGAGACATTCACGGCGACGGGAAGTTCTCCCGGCCAGCTTGCAGCATCGCGGCACGACTGCATCAGCGCCCATGTTCCGATCTGGTCGATCAGGTTGCTATCCTCTGCAATGGGAATGAAAACGGCGGGAGAGATCGGCCCACGCTCCGGATGCTCCCAGCGCATCAGCGCCTCAAACCCCTGGACCGTGTGCTGCCGCGCATCGACCTGGGGCTGGTAACGCATCTCCAGCTCTTCCCGCGCGATGGCATCGCGCAGGTCTTCCTCTATCTCGCGGCGATCTTCGGCATTTTCCTTCAGATCATTGGAATAGAAACGGAATTGCCCGCGTCCGCCGCCCTTGGCAGCGTAAAGCGCCAGATCGGCCGCCTTCACCAGATCAGCAGATTCGATGCCGTCATAAGGTGCAACAGCAATGCCCACCGACGTTCCGATGCTCGCCCGTCGGCCTTCGATCGTGTAGGGC
>JBASBA010000054.1:0-3066 GCA_049650885.1 Alteraurantiacibacter sp.
ATGCATCCGTAATGCCGCGCATCGTGGGGGGCAACACCAATGCCGCCGCCATAATGATCGGCGAGAAGGCCGCCGACCTTATAAAACATGGTGGCCCGCCAGCAAGACAGCAGGCCGCCGTATGACCTATGATTACATCATTGTCGGCGCGGGATCGGCTGGCTGCGTATTGGCCAACCGGCTAAGCGCTGATCCGGCGAACAGCGTGCTGCTGCTGGAGGCGGGTGGGGAACACAAACACTACCTCCTCGACATGCCGCTGGGCATGATGCGGGCGATGTTCAAACCGCAGTTTACCTGGCGGTTCATGACGCAGCCGGAGCCGCATCTGAACGATCGCCGGATCATGCTGCCGCGCGGGCGCGTGCTGGGCGGCTCATCCTCGATCAACGGCATGTTCTACATGCGCGGCCATTCCAGCGATTTTGATGAATGGCGCCAGCAAGGCTGCGCAGGGTGGAGCTATGCCGAGGTGCTGCCCTATTTCAAGCGCATGGAAAGCCATTGGTGTGACGACTCCCGATGGCATGGCCATGATGGGCCGCTGGAAGTGGTGCCGGTGCAAACCGAGGGGAGACTGCATGAGCCTTTGATGCAAACGGCAAAGGCGGCAGGCTTCAACACCAGCGACAATCTGAATGGCGAGGTGGAGGAAGGATTTGCTCGCGGGGAACTGACTGTCGATAGCAAGGGTCGCCGCGCCAGTACCGCGCGCGCCTACCTCGATGACGTACGCAGTCGCCCAAATCTCACGGTTTTAACCGGCGCTCTTACGCACCGGGTGCTGCTGGAAAACAGGCGGGCCAAAGGCATCGAGTTCGAGCACGGTGGCGAACGCAAGACGGCCACTGCCAGGTCCGAAGTCATCCTGTGCGGCGGCAGCTACAATTCCCCGCAACTGCTGATGCTGTCGGGCATCGGTCCGGCCGCCCATCTGCGCGATCATGACATTGCCGTGCAGCACGATTTGCCCGGCGTGGGCCGCAACCTTTCCGAACACCCCAGGGTGCCGGTGCATTTCGGCTTGCAGGAACCTGTCAGTTTTCTCAACGAACTGCGTGCGGACCGTGTTGCAAGATCGCTCCTGCGGTGGCGCTTTTCGGGCAAGGGCGCCTTTGCCAGCCAGCTGAACAGCTGCAACATCGTGATCCGCACCAGGCCAGAACTGGAGCGGCCCGATATTCAGTTGTGGAGCAACCCGGTTCGCATGGATGCGCACATCTGGTTCCCCTTCTTCCGCAAACGGCAGGAAGACAAGATTACCGCAGACGTAATTCTTCTGCATCCGCACAGCCGCGGCCGGGTGGAGCTTGCATCTCCCGACCCGCAGGATTTTCCCCAGATCACGCTGAATATCTTTTCGAACGCGGCGGATTTTCGCACCGCGCGTGACGGTATCCGGTTGGCCCGAAAGATTTATCGCACGCAGCCGCAAGCCAGCCTGACCGGAGAGGAAGTTCTGCCTGGGGACGATGTGCAGAGCGACGAACAGCTCGACGACTATATCCGCGCAAGGGCCGAGGTAACGCAGCATCCGGTAGGCACATGCTCCATGGGAACAGGTTCCATGAGCGTGGTTGACCCCCGGCTGCGCGTGCACGGCATTGCCGGATTGCGCGTGGTCGATGCCTCAATCATGCCGACCGTTCCCGGCGGCAACACCAATGCGCCCACCATCATGGTAGCGGAAAAAGCTGCGGATATGATCCTCGGTAAAACCCCTCTGCCCGCACAGGATGTGCGCGCGCCAAACCAGGCCCTTACAGGACAGACCTTATGAATATGCCCGTCGATATCTCGATCCTTTCCGACCTTCGCAAAGACCTGTCCGCCAAATCGCGAGAGCTTTTTATCGGCGGCAGATTCCAGCCTGCGCAATCGGGTGAAACCTTCGCAGTGGTCGACCCCGCGACGGGGCAGGAATTCGCCTCGGTCGCGTCTGGCGATGCGGCTGATATTGACCTTGCTGTGAAGGCCGCCCGAACGTGTTTCGATACCGGCGCATGGTCAGGCCAGACACCGGCCCAGCGAGCGCGCGCGCTGACCAGGCTTGCCGATCTGGTGGAGGCAAATGGCAGCCGCATCGCGCTGACCGAAACGCTCGACAATGGTATGCCGATGATGATGGCGTTCTTCGGCGGGGTTGCCGCGGCATCCGAACAATTGCGCTACAATGCGGGCTGGGCCACGAAGCTGAACGGTGAAACATTCACCCCCTCCAACCCCGGCGAGTGGCACGCCTTCACCACGCGAGAGCCTGTTGGCGTGGTGGGCGCGATCGTGCCGTGGAACTTCCCGTTCGTGATGGCCGTCGCCAAGATTGCACCGGCGCTGGCTGCTGGTTGCACGGTGGTTCTCAAGCCTGCCGAACAGACCCCGCTTTCCGCAGTAATTCTGGCAGAACTGATCGCCGAGGCAGGGTTCCCCGAAGGCGCCGTCAACATCGTTACAGGCTACGGTAAAACCGCCGGCGCGGCGCTGGTCGAGCATCCGCTGGTCGACAAGATTTCCTTCACCGGATCGACTGCTACGGGCAAGGGCATCGTCCATGCCTGCACCGATAATCTGAAGCGTGTCACCCTGGAACTGGGTGGCAAAAGTCCGGTGGTGATCTTTGGCGATGCCGATCTGTCGAAGGCGATACCCGGCACGGCGATGGGCATTTTCGGCAATGCAGGGCAGGTGTGCGCAGCGGGTTCGCGCCTGTTCGTGCACGAGAGCGTGCGCGATCAGGTGATGGAAGGGCTGGCAGGGTTTGCCAAATCCCTGAAACTGGGATCGGGCCTGTCGCCCGAAACGCAAATGGGGCCGCTGGTCAGCCAAGTGCAGTTTGACCGGGTCAGCAGCTATATCGATAGCGCAACCAGCGAAGGGGCAAGGGTGCTTACCGGTGGCACCCCGGCCAGTGTTGCAGATCATGCGGGCGGCTTTTTCATGGAACCCACCGTGTTGTCAGACACGGCGCCGGGCATGAAGGCGGTTGAAGAAGAAATCTTTGGCCCCGTGCTCTGCACGCAAACCTTTGGTGATGACGATCTGGAGCAGGTGGCCGCTGCGGCCAACAAC
>JBASBA010000055.1:0-2297 GCA_049650885.1 Alteraurantiacibacter sp.
CATGTGGGCGATAATCGACATCACCGACTTCTACGTTTCGTCAGAAAGGGTGGCGGACCGGATGTTCCGGTGGGGTGACGTCTACACTAAATGCGGGGCGATGCTGGAGGGGCTGCATGACGCTGAGCAAAGCCAAGGCGATCTGTTCGCGGCAGCCGATCCGCGCGGTAAAGACCTGCTGGGCGCCATGGACGCCATAAATGCCCGCTTCGGGCGCAGTGCCATCACGATCGCGTCGGCTGGGCATGGGGCGCGGGCACACGACACCTAACGGACGATGAAGAGTCCGGCCTGGACGACGAGATTGTCCGATATTCCATTTGTGCGATAGGCTTACAAAGTCAGAAATACTCTTCAAATCCAGACAAAGATATTGCGTGTATTGGGCGCACACATGAAAAGAGATAATGGCATCAAACCACGCAGATCAGAATTCGATGATTGTGACGCAGGCAATGATCGACGAGCAAATTAGCTCTTATAGCGATGGCATCGTTAGCTTTCTGGCCAGCTTCGAACCGGAAACATCGATCGCTGCGTGGCGCGATCTCATCCGGAAAGCGGAAGAGCTCATAAATCTCGTCGCATTCGAAATAAGCGACCCATCCCTAGCTCAGCACATCCAAACACTTCCCCTCGATGAGCGCATGGCCGATAATCCGCAACTCGGTATTGATGCGCGAAGAGAGCTGGAACGGTCCTTCACTGTAGGCGTCGCACGCCGATTCCAAAGCATGGTATTCGAGCTCACCACGTTCGCTGTGGGTATGGCGGATAGCGGTCGCTCACTATCCGATGGCTTCCAAATGTTAACGGTCGCCGATGGCATTCGATATCTGCAGTCGCGGCGACGGCACTTTGTTGCCATCTTATACCTGATGAACAGCGCGAGCGAAGGCAACAGGCGTATCGGGGGAGATGGCGGAGGAGCACTAACGGCACTGGGGCCCTTGATTGAGCATTGCTGCACCAATTTCACCAGCTGGCACTGGCAGAAGATACACAAACTGTGCCTTCCGAATCAGGCCATCGAACTAACCTCTAAAGGGGCACGTGTCGGTCACGATTACCAACCGCTCGACGCTATGCATCTGGAGCCGGAACGGGCGTCGGTAATCGACATGACGGAGCATCGACCAAATACACAGGGTTCCCCAAAGCAGGAACCGGTCGATCCCCGCTTGGTCCTGTCAGCACCAGAATTGAGGAACCAGCTGCGGCAAATCCGCTTTGCCTACTCCAGCTTCGATCTGGCCGACCGCGAATATCAGATGATCTGCTTGATGATATCGGTGTTCTCAAGACATTGCCGTGACAACTACTACATCGAAATGTCGACCGATCTATTTGCCAGTATGTTGCACTGCCAGACAGTGTTCGATGTCGACTGGCTCCAAGCGAAGATGGTCAATCGATCAACCACTTTCGCCGAGGCAATCAATGGCTACGAACCGTTCATCGAGAGCGGGGGGAAGGTGCTCAGCACCGTCACCTTGCTTCTGCGTTTCGCCTACGAATTCAAGAACCGCCATCTGGAAAGCCGTCGCAGATTCCAGATCCATGCCGGCTTCATATTTGAGGACATGGTCACGGCCGTGCTTCAAGAAGCGGGATTCACCGACATGAAAGTCACTCGGATCAACCGTAAGGAATTCGATGTGGTCACGGTCAAAGACGGCGTGATTCACAATTTCCAATGCAAGAATAACTGGATCGACATCACCAAAGTGGAAGCTGATCCGCATCTCTATGCGCGATACAACCGGCGACTGGTGAGTTCCTATCGGCGAGCGCTCGTGAAGGAGAAGAATCGGGAACATCTGCTCCAAGCCAAGTTCGGTATCCAGCAAATCCACCATTACGTCGTGAGCCGTTTCCCAGTCATCACAGATCAACCCGGCATCATCAATTACAATGTGCTTGCAGAAAGAGCGTATATGCTTCCTAAATGACTTTTACGGCTCGCCGTAGTCATCGGGAGCGCTTGCCGCGTTGCCGATATGGATAAACAGGCGCGGAACGGCATAGAGTCTATGGAGATACAACCGGCAACCGGAAAATCGCTGCGACACGCTCCAGACAATATTCCAGATGAACTCGCCGACATCATCGAATACCGCAAATCGGGATTGAGCCTGAACCACGTGATCGGCTGCCCGCTCGACTGCGCATATTGCGTCCGACATCTGTTCGCCAATTACAACATGAAGAGGCCGCATCTCGTCATGAATGACGAGGATGCTGTGAAACGGCTGGTGAGCCACTGGGCCTTTCAACCCAACATCACGCCCATACAG
>JBASBA010000056.1:0-5313 GCA_049650885.1 Alteraurantiacibacter sp.
GGTACATTCTTGCCTCTGGCAGGTTCATACATAAGAAGAACTACCCGTGCCTTGTCAGTGCCTTTGCGCAAAGTCTGGAAACGCACGACTATGGCCATAGCCTTGTGATTCTTGGCGATGGGCCGGAGCGCGCTGGCATCGAGCGGGCCATTCAGGAGCATGGGCTGGCCGGGCGTGTGCTTTGCCCCGGCTTTCGCGAATATCATGTCCTTCCTATTTGTTACGCGCTGGCCGATGGCTTCGTTCATGTATCGCTGGCCGAGCAATGGGGCCTGGTTATCAACGAAGCGGCGGCAGCGGGCCTGCCCTTGGTCGTGTCACGCCCGTGCGGCGCTGCAAGCACACTGGTGAATGAAGGCGAGAACGGCTGGCTTGTCGACGCGGATGACAGGTCCGCTATCGCCGCAGCCCTTGGCGCGATGATGCAGTTGACGCCGGAGGACCGACACGAAATGGGGCAGGCGAGCGCGCGCATCGTTGGCGATTGGGGCCCGGATAGGTTTGCCCGCGGATTGCGCGATGCAGCGCTGGTGGCCAGCAGGGCGCCGCATGAAAAGCTCTCCATGTTCGACAAATTGCTGTTCACGAAGTTGTCCCGCCTCCGGATAGAGAAAGTGTCCTGATGCCAGTGGCCAACCCGCTCTCCATCGGCATCGTGACCCCCACCGTCTCGCGCGCGGGCGGAGGTATCTTTCCCATCGTTCTGGCCCATGCGCGCGAACTGGTGGAGCAGGGGCACGCGGTAACGGTTTACGGGCTGGACGATGATCCTGCCAGGTTGGACCGGCATGATTGGACCGGCATCTCCGCGCAGCTGTATGATGCCGGACGTTTTGGCCACGCGCCAAGGCTGGCGCAGGATATCATGGCCAGCAATCACGATCTTTTGCACCAGCACGGGGTGTGGATGTACCTGTCCATTGCCGTGTCGAAATGGCGTGCGCGCACGGGCAAACCCGTTGTGATCTCCACGCAAGGGATGCTGGAGCCGTGGGCCCTTTCCAACTCAGCCTGGAAAAAGGCGCTTGCCGGTGTGCTGTATGAAAGGCGCAATGTCAGGCTGGCCAGCGCAATCCATTGCTCGCAAGCAGAACTGGCAGGTGTACGCGCCTATGCCCCGCAGGCGACGGTAGCGGTCCTTCCGAACGGCACGCAATTGCCCGAGGAGGTGGAAATTGCGAAATTGCCGCGAGAGGGCAAGCGATCACTGCTGTTTTTCGGGCGCCTGCACCCGAAGAAGGGCGTGGCCGAACTCATCCGGGCCTGGGCGATCCTGCGGGAAGATAACGCTGCTGCCTTTTCCGAGTGGCAGCTGCAAATTGTCGGTTGGGACGATGGCGGGCACGAGGCGGAATACAAGGCGCTGGCTCTCGATCTTGGCCTGGGGGAGGGTGACATCGCCTTTCCCGGCCCGCAATTCGGGCAGGACAAGGCGCGGCTTTTGAGCAAGGTGGATGCGTTCATCCTGCCGTCCTATTCCGAAGGCTTTCCAATGGCCGTTCTGGAAGCATGGTCTTACAAACTGCCGGTGTTCATGACGCGGGAGTGCAATATTACGCAGGGTTTCGCTGCAAGAGCGGCCATTGAAATCAGCAACGAACCACGGGAACTGGCCGCAACGCTGGGTGCCCAGCTTTCCAGCACCGCTGAACTGACGCAAATCGGCCTCAACGGTCGTCGTCTGGTAGAGGAGGTTTACAGCTGGCCACGCGTTGTATCGGATCTGGCCCATGCCTATCGCTGGCTGGTGAATGGTGGCACACCGCCTGATTGCATTGATATCGCTGGCAACCCGGCATGAAGGTATCCTGCCTGCTGCTGACCTTTAACGAGGAAGCCAATATCGGCCCATGCCTGGAAGCGCTTTCGTGGTGCGACGATATCGTAATCGTCGATTCCGGCAGCACTGACGATACGATCGCGATTGCACGAGAATGCGGCGCGCGCGTAATCACCCGCGGCTTCGATAACTTTGCCAAACAGCGCAACTGGGGGCTTGATAATGGCGAACTGCGCCACGAATGGGTGCTGCACCTTGATGCAGACGAGATAGCGACGCCGCAATTCGTTTCCGCGCTGGAAAGCCTGCAACCGCAGGACGGGATCGACGCCTACAACGTTCCATCGAAAACCATTCTGTATGGCAAATGGATACGCCATGCCGGTATGTATCCCACCTATCAGGTGCGCCTTGGCCATCGCGACCGGCTGCGCTTTGTACAGGTTGGCCACGGTCAGCGGGAGGATTTGCCGGCATCGCGCGTGGGCGTTTTTCACGAGCCATATCTGCATTATTCCTTTTCTCACGGAATGTTCGGCTGGCTGGCGAAGCATGTGCGTTATGCGCGGGACGAGGCCGCGCTTATCACTGCCACCCGCAACGCAGAGGGCACGCCTGCAACAGGCAGCGGTGCAGCGCAGGGCCGCCGCGCGGCGAAGGAACGGGCCGCGCGCCTGCCAGTTGTGCTGCGCCCGCTTCTGCGCTTTGTTTATATCTATCTGTTAAAGCAGGGATTTCGCGATGGCAGGGCTGGCTTTGCCTATGCTTTCATGCTGTCTGTCTACGAAGGCATGACCGCGATATTCGTGATCGAGGAGAGGCTTGGCGGAAATGCGATAGCAAAACCTGCCGGGCGAAGGGGCGATGCAGAATGAAGATACTGGTAACAGGCGGTGCAGGCTTCATCGGCAGCCATGCGTGCAAGGCGCTGAAGGCTGCGGGGCATGAGCCCGTGGTGCTGGACAATTTGCGCACGGGCCACGCCTGGGCGGTGAAATACGGGCCGTTCGAACATGGCGATATTCTCGAAACGGCACGCCTTGCGGCGCTGATGAAATCCCACGGGATCGAGGGCGTGATGCATTTTGCCGCGCTTGCCTACGTCGGGGAATCAATCAGCCATCCGGACATCTACTACCAGACGAATGTCGGTGGCAGTCTTTCCCTGCTGAATGCCATGCGGCTGGCTGGCGTGGACAAGATCATCTTTTCGTCCACCTGCGCCACATTCGGCAATGTGAGCCATCACATTTCGGAAGCTGACGCGCAAAACCCGATCAATCCCTATGGCGCATCGAAACTGATGATAGAGCGCGTATTGCAGGATTATGCCGCTGCCTATGGTATAGGCTGCGTTGCGCTTCGTTATTTCAATGCCGCCGGGTCCGATCCCGAAGGCGAACTTGGCGAAATCCATGAGCCTGAAACGCACCTGATCCCGCTCACCCTGTTCGTGGCCGCCGGGATGCGTGACAGGCTGAACGTGTTCGGCACTGATTACGATACGCCGGATGGCACCTGTGTGCGCGATTACATCCATGTGTGCGATCTTGCCGATGCCCATGTCGCGGCGATCGATGTGCTGGAAACAGGGGTGTTCAAGGCATTCAACCTTGGCAATGGCAACGGATTCTCCGTACGTCAGGTGATTGATCGGGCGGAAGCGATAACGGGCAGGAATATTGCGTGGGATGCATCGCCGCGCCGGGCAGGAGACCCGCCATCGCTGGTGGCCGACGCTACGGCTGCAAAGGCGGCACTGGGCTGGAACCCGCGCTTTCCGTCGCTTGACGACATGATCGCCCATTCATGGCGCTTCCTGACAGAGAGGCGAGCGGACTTGCCCGCATCATGAGCGAAACGCCGGACCCGAACAATGCTGCATCGCCGCTGGATATCAGCGGTAATCGCGCTGCGCGTAAATGGTCGAAAAGGGAATTACTGGGACGGTTTGCGTGGGAATGGCTGGGCGCAATAGTCTTCGCGTTGACCCCGCGCCCGCTGTGGGGCGTGAGGCGCGCCATACTGCGGGCGTTCGGTGCAAAGATAGCGCGGGGCGTGCATATCTTTCCGACGGTGCGCATCTTCATACCGTGGAATCTTTCGATGGGCCGGTTTTCGTCGCTTGGCGATCGGGTGATCGTTTACAATCTCGGCCCCGTCACCATCGAAGAGCGGGTTACGGTGTCACAGAATGCGCATCTTTGCGCAGGTTCCCATGATTATGCGTCAAAGACCTTCGATCTCCTAAAGCCGCCAATCAGCATCGGGGACGAGGCATGGATTTGCGCCGATGCCTTTGTCGGGCCGGGTGTCACCATCGGGCGCGGAGCAATCGTCGCGGCGCGGGCGGTGGTGGTGAAGGACGTGGCTGTGGCAGCGATGGTGGCAGGCAATCCTGCAGCGTTTGTCAAGCAACTGCCGGATCGCAAATAACGTCTGCACCAATGCCGACGCTGGCTTCTTATGCCGCCATTTTCTGTGCGGTCTCGGTCGCCTTTTCCGGCCGCACGGGCTTCCCCATGAAATGCGCATCCTGCAATTCCGGGTGGTCGGCCCGCAAGTCGCTATATCCGGTCAGGAAACAGAAGGGCACGCCTTCTCGTTTCAGCTTGGCGGCAAAATCATAGGAATTGCGGCCATTGCCCAGATTGATATCCAGGAACGCTGCGTCGGGCCTGTTTTCCGTGATGTGGGCATCGGCCTCCTGCACCGTGCAGAATGGGCCTGCAATCGCAAACCCCTGCGATTCAAGGTGGTCTGCAAGTGCAAGTGCAACCATGAACTCGTCATCAAGCAGCAGGATCGTTGGCTGCTTTCTCGTCATACCGATGCTCCATCACCACCTTGCAGTTCCAGCGGGAAGCTGATCTCCCATTCGGCGCCATTTTCATTATATTCCAATTTCGCCCTCCCCTGCAAATCCGGTCCGATGATCTGTTCCAGTAACAAGGAGCCGAAGCCCAATTCGTTCCGATCCGGCTCTGTCACCGGCGGGCCGCCTGCTTCTGTCCATGTCATTACAACAGTCTTCTGGTCCTTCACCTGTGTTTTCAAGGTGATAGTCCCCTTGTCGGTTGAAAGGGCGCCATGTTTCACGGCATTGGTGGCAAGTTCGTGCAAGGCCAATGTCAGAGACAGCATCTGCTTGGAAGTCAGCAGCGGATCATCGCCGTCCAACCTGATCCGGTTGGAATCATCTTCCAGATATGGCTCGATCTCCGCCTTCAGCATTGCGCTCACCCTTGCCCCGCGCCAATCCGTGGCGGTCAGCAGATCATGCGTGCGCGATATGGCCTGCAAACGGTCACGCAGGGTGGCGATGAAGCCATCCATGTCGGTTGCGCGGCGAGAAGAGAATTGAACGATAGCCAGCGTGGTCGCCATCGAATTTTTAACCCGTTATCCGCGCGGCAGATGCGACATTCAAACTGCCAGTCCTTCTTCATGGTGCGCGCAGCTTCGAATGCCTTGCGAACAAATGGTCGGTCTTCCTCTATCACATGATCCAGGAAGATTTCGAGATCCCAGTC
>JBASBA010000057.1:0-3437 GCA_049650885.1 Alteraurantiacibacter sp.
GCCCAGCCCCGCCGTATGCGTCAGCAGGTGACGGATGGTGATGGGCCGGACAGCAGGCTCCAGATTGTCACGTGTGATCGGGCCGTCATACTGTTTCTGCACCTGCATGTTGGCAAAGGCTGGAATAATGTCGGCCAGCGGCTGATCCAGCGACAAAAGGCCTTCGTCGATCAACATTACTGCGGCAAGGCCGGTGATGGGCTTTGTCATGGAATAGATGCGATAGATGGTATCCGGCCCGACGTTGCCCGCCCCGCCAAACGTGCGCGAACCTGCCGCGACCGTATCGGCCTGCCCCTGACCAAAACCCATCGTGGCGACCATGCCCGATACCTTGTCCTGATTCACGTAACTGCGCACGAAATCGGCAACTCCCGGCCACCGCGCCTGTCCGGTGTCCTGCGCCAGAGCGATATTGGCAAAAGGCAACGTCGCAGCGGCGGCGCCTGCGCCCATCATGGCAGAACTGCGCAGCATGGCACGGCGGGAGAGATATTCGGCGGAAAACTGGTGCATGGAGAGTAGCGTCCTTTGCCGGGAAAAGCGTTGGCGCAAGCACTACCCAGCGAAAAAGCGGGCCGCAAGCTTGCAGGACATTGCTGTATTGCCTATCTATAACACATGCTGAACATAGTCTCTATTCTCATCGGCCTGTTGTCGCTGATTATCGTTATTCCCTCGCAGATACCCTTGCTGGGCTGGGGCAACTGGTTTGCCCTGCCATTCGTGGTGACGGGCGTGGTTATCGGCCAGTTGTCGAGCAGCAATGGCGGGCGCAACTTCTGCCTCGTCGTGCTGCTGATCGCGGCGGTTCGCCTTATGCTGGGTGGCGGGATCTTTTAATCCCGCGCTGCCAGCACCAGCTGTGCGGCCTTGGCAAACAGGGTCGGCAGACCAGCGTCCTCGATCATCTCGACCGGCCACCACTGGCCATCGCCTTCGGGTTGGCCGGCTTCGCCCGCGTGTACCGCCACGCCAAGCTCGATATTGAAATGGGTGAAGGCGTGCCGCACGACGCCCGCACCCTTCCAAGCGCCTGGCAGCGGCGCCTCTCCATCTCCATCCCCGCGTGCAGACCAGCCATCGTCGGGTAGTGCACGCATCCCGCCCAGCATCCCCGTGCCGGGCCGTTTCACCAGCCAGACCTTGCCGTCCGCCTCAATCCAGAAAGCCGTGCCGGTGCGACTGGGTTTCGGCTTTTTTCTGGCTTTCACAGGCAATTTCAGCGGATCACCCTCGGTCCGCCCCCGGCAATCGGATGACAGCGGACACAGCAGACACCGCGCATCGCGCGCAGAGCAGACCGTTGCACCCAGATCCATCATCGCCTGCGCAAAATCGCCTGCCCGCTCCTGCGGGGTGATTGAATCGGTTGCCGCGCGTATACGTGGCCGCGATGCCGGTAATGGTTCGCGAATGGCGAACAGGCGCGACACCACCCGTTCTACATTCGCATCAACCACCACGGCCCGCTTGCCAAACGCGATCGCCGCCACCGCCGCTGCTGTATACGCGCCCACTCCGGGCAGCTTGCGCAATTCAGCCTCGTTGTCGGGAAAGCCGCCGCGCGCCGCCACTTCTGCTGCGCATTTCACCAGATTGCGAGCGCGCGAGTAATATCCCAACCCCGCCCACGCGGCCATCACGTCCTCTTCAGTGGCCGCCGCCAGATCATCCACAGTGGGCCACATCTTCGTGAACTTGGCAAAATAGGGCGCGACTGCTGCCGTTGTCGTTTGTTGCAACATCACCTCGGAAAGCCATACCCGGTATGGGTCGGGCGCGGTTTCACGGGGACGGCTGCGCCACGGCAATTCGCGCGCATGGGCATCATACCAGTCGAGAAGCGTGTTTGAGACAGTGGCGGTCACGCCTCGGCTATGGCATGGGTGAATGCTTCATGGAACGCGAACCACCACCGAAATCGGGGAAGAGTGCCAAGGGCACCCCTCGCAAGCCAAGGGCAAAACCGGCGAAGCCGTATCAGCGCCCGCGTGGCGGGCCTGCAAAAGCCGTGGCGGACCTCGTGCCGCAAATTGGCCGTGCGGCCTTTCGCCGATATGGGTTCGTACAATCCAGCGTTGTCACCCGCTGGCCCGAAATCGTCGGTTCCACGCATGCGAAGGTTTGCGCGCCGGAAAGTATCCGTTTTCCGCCGGGCGAAAAGAGCGACGGAATACTGCAACTGGTCGCGCTGCCCGGACACGCCACGCTGATCCAGCACGTGACTCCCGAAATCATGGAGCGGGTGAACCGCTTTTTCGGCTATCGCGCAGTGGCCCGTGTGAAAATCCGGCAAGGCGCGGTTAAGCCGCCTGCTGCTGAAGAGAAACGCAAGGCACCGCCTTCGCTCAAACCCATTCCGATGGAACTGGGCGATAGCCTGCGCGATATCGGTGATCCCGAATTGCGTGCAGTGCTGGAATCGCTCGCGCGCTCCGTTGCGCAAAAGGAAGAGGACGAGAAGTGATGAAGCGCATGTTGTCGGCCATCGCATTGGTCTGCATGATCCCCGCCGCACCTGCCGCCGCGCAGAACTGGAATGCCGAGATCGTGGATACCGGCAAGGGGCATCGCATCGGCAATCCCGACGCGCCGCTGCAACTGGTGGAATTCATCAGCTACACCTGCCCCCACTGTGCCCATTTTGATGCAGAGGCAGAGGCAGAGCTGCGTTATCACTACGTCCACGAAGGATATGCAGCGGTGGAAGTGCGGCACATGATCCGCAATCCTATTGATCTTGCCGCGGCCCTGCTGACCGAATGCGGCGCGCCTTCGCGCTTTTTCGACAATCACAAGGCCATGCTGGCAACGCAGGAAGACTGGATGGCCCGTGCGCAGGATCTGACACAGGCACAGATGGCGCGATGGCAAGCCGGCACCCTGACCGCGCGTATGCGTGCCATTGCATCCGATCTTCAATTCGATGACCTGATGGAAAGCCGCGGCTATTCCGCCAGCGAGATTACTGCTTGCCTCGGCGACGATGCGCGGGCGCAGGCGATTGCAGAGACATCGGAAACCAATGTTGCGGAATTCGATGTTCCGGGCACGCCCAGCTTTGTCCTTGATGGCAAGTTGCTGGAAGGCGTACATACCTGGGTGCCCTTGCGGGAAATCCTTGTCGCAGCGCGGCAGACAAGCGAATAGGGGACAACCCTGTGCAAAAGCCGCGATTTGACGCTATCGGTGCTTTTCAAATACCAACCATCCGGTTCTAAATCTTCGGGCTAGCCCGGATTCAGGCCGCAAAGATCATCACGGAAGACACGACCCATGACCATCTCGCCCATGACCATCTCGCGGCGCATCGCTTTTGCAACTCTTGCCGCTCCGCTGGCGCTGGCCCTTTCCGGCTGCGGCGATAGCGAGGCTGATGAACTGTCGGGCGAGCCGCTGGAAAGCGTTGCCGCACCTGACGGACAGGACTGGAC
>JBASBA010000058.1:0-12786 GCA_049650885.1 Alteraurantiacibacter sp.
GCCGACAGCGGACATGAATGTTCCGGCGGGATCGACAGGGGCGAAAATCCTGAAAGCCTTGCCGATGCCAGCGATGCGCTGGTGGATTTCTCCTCACCCGGCGCCCTGAAGGATAATCTGCATGCAGCGATCGGGGCCGGCATACCGATCCTGATCGGTACGACTGGGCTGGATGACACGCATTCCGCCGCGCTGGACAGTGCCGCGGGTGCCATCCCCATTCTGCAAACCGGCAACACATCACTTGGCGTCACGTTGCTGGCCCATCTGGTGAGGGAAGCTGCCGCGCGGCTTGGCACTGACTGGGATATAGAAGTGCTGGAAATGCACCATCGCATGAAGGTGGATGCACCGTCGGGCACCGCCCTTTTGCTGGGCGAGGCAGCGGCGCAGGCGCGGGGAATAGATCTTGGTGCAAACAGCGATAGCGGCCGCGATGGCCATACCGGCCCGCGTAAGGAAGGTGCCATCGGCTTTGCCGCCCTTCGCGGCGGTACGGTAGCGGGGGACCATTCCGTTATATTCGCCGGAGAGCAGGAGCGCATCACGCTGAGCCATTCGGCCGAGAACCGCAATATCTTCGCAAGTGGCGCAATCAGGGGCGCGAACTGGCTGATCGGGAAGCCTTCCGGTCGCTACACGATGAATGATGTGCTGGGACTGGAATGATCGGTGCCGTTTGCGAAAGCTGTAGAGTGCCTGGCGAGGCCAGCGAGAGCTGAATGACGAAGGACCAGATCTTCGAGTTTTTCCGCCGCCTGGCGGAGGACAATCCGGAACCCGAAACGGAACTGGAATATGGCAACGCCTATCAGCTCGTCGTGGCCGTGGCATTGTCTGCGCAATCAACCGATGTCGGCGTCAACAAGGCCACGCTCGCCCTGTTCGCCAAGGTAGAAACGCCGCAGCAAATGATCGACCTTGGCGAGGATGGGCTGAAGCAGCATATCAAGACCATCGGCCTGTTCAATTCCAAGGCGAAGAACGTCATCGCGCTTAGCCAGTTGCTGGTGGACGAATATGGCGGCGAAGTTCCCGCCACTCGCGACGATCTGGTCCGCCTTCCGGGCGTGGGCCGCAAGACGGCGAATGTCGTCCTGAATTGCTGGTTCCGGCAGGAGACCTTTGCGGTGGACACGCATATCCTGCGCGTTGGCAATCGCACCGGCCTGGCCAAGGGCAAAACGCCGGAGCAGGTGGAGGCGAAGCTGGACAAGCGCGTGCCGCAGCCTTTCCGCCTGCATGCCCATCACTGGTTGATCCTGCATGGCCGCTACACCTGCAAGGCGCGCACGCCCGAATGCTGGCGCTGCAACCTGGTGGACCTGTGCAGCTACCGGAAGAAAATTACCGAGAAGCCGAAAGGGCGTTAGCCAGGCTTCACACGCTCAGACGTCATCCGCGCTGATCATCTCTGTCTTGTCGATATCGCCGGTCAGGCTGGCCACAGTGGTCGCAACGGCCGCATCGCCGGATACATTGGTAGTGGTGCGCATCATGTCCATGATCCGGTCCACACCTGCAACGAAGGCGATGGTTTCCAGCGGAACGCCCACTGCACCAAACACCAGCGCCATCATGATAAGGCCCGCGCCCGGAATACCCGCTGCGCCCACCGCGCCCAGCGTTCCCAGGATCGAGATGAGGAAGTAATCGCCCCAGCTCAGATCAACGCCGAAAATCTGCGCGCCGAACAGCGTGGCAAGGCCAAGGTACATGGCCGTGCCGTTCATGTTGATCGTGGCACCCAGTGCGATGACGAAGCTGGCGACGGAATTGCTGATGCCAAGGTTCCGCTCTGCACAGCGCAGGGTAACGGGCAGCGTCGCGTTGGAGCTGGCGGTGGAATAACTCACCGCGATGGCATCCACGATGCCGCGGAAAAAATCGCGCACCGGCAGGCGTGCGATGAACTTTATCATCGACGAGTAGACGACGAAAATGATCAACAGACACCCAAGGTAATTCAGGAATACCAGCTTGCCCAGCGCCGCCAGCGCATCGAAACCCAGCGTGCCCGCCACCCATGCCATCAGCGCAAATACGCCGAAGGGGGTAAGTTCCATCACCACCATCGTCACCTTCTGCATCACGACAGCGCCGCTATCGAAGATTTTGAGAACGGGCCCGCCGTCCTCCTTCGCCATCAGAATCCCGATCCCCAGCAACAGCGAGAAGATGATCAGCGGCAGAACATTCACATCCGCCATCACCTGCACGGGGCTTTGCGGCACCATGCCCAGCAGCATTTCACGCCAGGTGGTCTCATTGGCTTCGGGCACTGCGCCCATCTGGATGGACGAAGTATCGACGCCTGCTCCCGGTGCGATGACCGTTCCGAGGAACAGACCAAGCCAGACGGCGATCTGCCCTGTCACCACGAACAGCAGCAGCGCGCGCCAGCCGATCCGGCCCAGCTTGCGAATATCACCGATGGAGGCAACGCCCGCCACCAGGCTGAAGAAGATCAGCGGCACAACCAGCATCTTGATAAAGGCGACGAAGATATCGCCCACGATCTTGATGCTTTCCGCACCCGGCCCCCACATGCGCCCGGCGATGATACCCAGTGCCAGTGCAACGAGAACCCGCTGCCACAAAGGAATGGCCAACCAGCGTTTCATGAAAATCCCTTTCTAGGCGGCCAACTCCTCAATTGGAGAGCGCGGCCATTGCGATCCTGCGGTAGATTGCCGTTAGCGTGGTCAGGTCGTCAACCGCTACGGCCTCATCAGTCTTGTGCATGGTGGCGTTGACCAACCCGAATTCGATGACCGGGCACAGGTCTTTCAGGAACCGCGCATCGGATGTGCCGCCAGTGGTGGAGGCTTCCGGATCGAGACCGGTTTCCGCCATCACCGCGCCCGCAATCATCTGCGAAAATGCACCGGGCGGCGTCAGGAACGGCTCCCCGCTGATAACTGGCCGCGCCGTGCCGCCATGCTTCTTTGCGATTGCGATTACCTTGTCGGAAAGCGACGCGCCGGAATGCTGATCGTTGAAGCGGATGGAAATGCGAGCCGTGGCCTTGCCGGGGATCACATTATGCGCGCGGTTGGGAACGTTGAATTCGGTAATTTCCAGATTGCTCGGCTGGAACCAGTCAGTCCCCTCGTCCAGCACCAGTGCGTCCATCTCCGCAAGCATGGCCACCATCTTTGGCATGGGATTGTCTGCCAGGTGCGGATAGGCAACGTGGCCCTGTGTGCCATCCACCTCCAGCCAGATATTGACCGAGCCGCGCCGCCCGATCTTCATCATGTCCCCCATCCGGTTCACGCTTGTCGGTTCGCCCACCAGGCAAAGATCGGGAATGTCGCCGCGTGTCCGCATCCTGTCTATCAACGCGCGTGTTCCGTACAGAGCCGGGCCTTCCTCGTCGCCGGTTATAATGAAGCTGAGCGTGCCAGCCTCTTCCGGTATTTCAGCAACGGCCGCTACCATGCAGGCGATAGCGCCTTTCATATCCACCGCGCCGCGCCCGTAAAGCATATCTCCGCCCGGCTCGTTGCGCACTTCGGGGCCGAAAGGTTCGGTTGACCACCCTTCTCCCGCAGGCACCACATCGACATGGCCGGCAAAGGCGAAGTGCGGTGAGCCTTCTGGCCCGCGCCTGATGGCAAACAGGTTCTCGACCGGTTCTTCCTCGCTGCCTTCCGGGCCATCGCCGCGGATGAAGCGATCGATTTCGAAACCGAGCGCCGCCAGTATTTCTTCCAGCGTATCGAACACGGCCCCGCGCGCGGGAGTAACGCTTTCGCAGGCGATCAACTGGCGGGCATTGGCCAGGGGGTTATGGCTCACGCCCTTTCACCGGTTTCGAATTGCGAGATGGTCCACTCTTCCGTCATCGCGGCCTCGACCCATTGCTGCATCCAGTCATGTTCCC
Source organism: Alteraurantiacibacter sp. (assembly GCA_049650885.1). Taxonomy (GTDB): domain Bacteria; phylum Pseudomonadota; class Alphaproteobacteria; order Sphingomonadales; family Sphingomonadaceae; genus Alteraurantiacibacter. The sequence continues at coordinate 3,890 of JBASBA010000058.1, forward strand.
ACAAGGCCTGCATGTAGGTCTGGGCAAAACCGGGCACGCCGATACCATAGGTGAGGAAGCGACTGACGATGGGCGCGTAGAAAATGTCGGCTGCGCTGAAGGTGCCGAACAGGAATGGCCCACCCTGCCCGAACCGCGCCCGCGCCTCTGCCCACAGGCCAAGGATGCGCACGATATCGCCCTTCGTCTCGTCTGACAGGTTTACAGAGGCACGCGCGCGAATGTTCATCGGGCACTGCCGCCGCAATGGCAGATAGGCGGAGTGCATTTCCGCAACCATCGCACGCGCCATTCCGCGCGCAGCGTCTTCCTTCGGCCAGAAACGGTCTCGCCCCACCTTGTCGGCCAGATATTCCAGGATGGCGAGGCTGTCCCACACCACTACATCACCATCCCACAGCACTGGCACCTTGCCCGCAGATGGCTGAAACTCGCCATCGTTGCGCTTCATCGCCTGCCAGTCGTCACCGTCTATGTGGACTGTCAGCTCCTCGAACGACAAACCGCTCTGCTTGGCCGCCAGCCAGCCCCGCATCGACCAGCTGGAGTAGTTTTTGTTGCCGATAATAAGCTTCATGATTGCCTTGTCCCTGTTTGCACCGGACGTAACGGTGAAGCCTGAAGGTGTCGAGCAGGAAGACAGGGACATGGCCGGGCAGGCGCATCGCTGATCGATGGTAGCGTTGCATCTTTATTAACCATCGTATGCCATCACATTTGTTGTCTGCGAATGTTCGGGCGCGATGAAAGGTAAAAAGTGGTCAATCAGACCTCTACAACCAAGCGAAGAGTGAAACGGCTCGAACGTGTACGTCACGTGGCGTGGTCTGGCCTGATTGCGCTCATGTTGCTGCTACCGGTAGTGCTCGATCCTATCGATCAAATCTCATGGATTGCCGAAGCTCGCCTTGCCCAGAAACCCGCATCGGGAGAGATCGTGTTCGTCGGCGCGGATACTGACCTTTCGAACCCGCAAACGCCGCAAGCGCGCATGCAACTGGCGACCTTGTTGACGCGACTTGAAGCAGCGAGCGTCAAGGAAGTTTATGTCAATATCGTTTTCGATCAGCCTTCCGATCTCGAAGTCGATAGAGCGCTGAATGCAGCGCTCACCAGCTTCTCGGGCGGCGCGTTTCTTGTTCGTGATCTTTATACAGGCCTGAACGGCAAAAATACACTTCGCGAGCACGTGCCGGTAATCGCATCTGATGTTCCAGAAGTGGCGTCCGATGCCTGGCGCAACTATCTCGATTACGTCTGGTATATGGATTACGCTGTAGCTGAACTCGACGAAACCCTGCCAAACATGCCAGCCAAGATTGCGGGAGTGTCAGGAGCTGCCGGGGAGCAATTCGCGATAAACTACGGCTATGACTTCGCCACGATACCAACTTACCGTTTCAGACAACTCCTGGACAACCCTCGGCAACTGGCTGGCCTGGCCGGCAAGACGATAATCATCGGGCCCACCGCCGCGCAGGATCGCTTGTCTCCTAATATTCCGGGGCGCACTGCGGTGCCGAATTCGATTGTCTCGATCTACGCGGCAGAAACATTGCTCCACGGCGAAATCCGCTACATCAGCGGATTTCTCTCGCTCCTTATCGCAGTCGCGGCCTTGCTGGTCTCCAGCGCGATCGGAAATCGGCGACTGCGCAATTTTGTTTATGGCGCGACCTCACTGCTCGTATGCGTATCGCCAGTCATTGCGCCCAGCCTCGGACTGCGATTGAGTATAGCTTATGCAGGTGCAGCACTGCTGATCTACGCGCTGTTCAGGATACGTGCACAGTGGACGCGGAATCTTCTGCTGGTCGATCCCGAAACCAGCTTGCCGACATTCGCGGCACTGGAAGTCGACAAGGATGTTGCCCAGGATATTCCCAGTGTGATCGTCGCGCGCATTCACCGATTTGAAGAGGTCCGCCGGACGTTACCCGTCGAGCTGCACGCCGATTACCTTCTGGCCATTACCGCCCGTCTCAAGGCCGCCACGCAGGATGCTACAATCTATCTGGGTCAAGGTCATCTTATCGCCTGGACCATGCCGGAAAAGGACCCTGCACTCCTGCGAGAGCATCTGGAGGGCTTACGCGCATTGTTTGCTTCGCCATTGATAGTTGGCGAGGAGCAAGTCGATGTCAGCATTACGTTCGGTATCGATATCACTCCAAGTCCGAATGTGGCGCGGCGCCTTGCCGGTGCCATTGCAGTTGCCGAAAGGACAACCGAGACTTTCGATCCGATCGCCATCGCGGACATCACTTCGCAAGAGGATCTGATCTGGAATATCTCGTTGCAGGCGCGCATCGATGCCGCGCTCAGCAACGGGGAAATCTACCTCGCCTTCCAACCCAAGATCATGGTGCAGACCGGCGAGATCGTGGGGGCAGAGGCACTTGTGCGGTGGAAAGATCCGGTAAAAGGCCAAATTCCGCCCGATTTCTTCATTCGCCAATGCGAGACAGCCGGGCGGATGAGCCACCTGACGAAATTCGTGCTGGAACAGGCGTGCAAGGCTGGCAATGATTTCGAGGATGCGGGCCTGCACCTTCCCATAGCCGTGAATATCTCCGCAACCCTGTTGCACGAGCGATCCATCGTCAAGATGGTGTCCGACGTTCTTGAACACAGCGGGTTCGATCCCCGCTGTCTGACTCTGGAGATAACCGAGACCTATCGTATCTCGAACCTCGATCTCGCTGCTGAAATTCTTGAAGAGCTCAGCGCGCTGGGGACCAAGATTTCAATGGACGATTTTGGCGTGGGGGCAGCCAGTCTGGAAGCGTTGCTGCGCCTGCCCTTCTCAGAACTGAAGATTGACCGCCTTTTTATCGCCCCGATGACCAGTGATCCAAAGGCGCTGGGGATCGTGAAGAGTATTCTCCAACTCGGGCAAGACTTGCGAATCATCGTGGTTGCGGAAGGCGTAGAAGACGAAGGAACGTTAACCCTGTTGCGTGAATCCGGGTGTATAGTGGCCCAGGGCTTTGCAATTGCGAAGCCCGAGAAATTTGCACAAATCCTTGAATATCATAAGGAAACTGATTCCCATTCATTCAAGAGTATGGTTTAAACTTTACAAACAATGATGGTTAACGCACAACGTCTCCGAGCAACAAGGAGACGAACAATGGGTGGCAGTATTTGGGATTGGCTTTTCGGCGGTACTCAGTGCTAAGCTGAATTGGCTATTGAATTGAAAAAGGCGCCTTCGTGGCGCCTTTTTTGTGTCTGCAATCCGAGAGTGATGACCCGCCGTAGTCGCGCTGCCCTAATCCCGGATGTCGCTGAGAATTGCAGCGCGCAGTTCGGCAATGCCCATTCCTTTTTCCGCGCTGGTCACGTGAACTTGCGGATAGGCAGCCGGATGCTTGCGCGCTTCAACCTCTACTTGAGCGCGAACCGTCTCCAGGCTGCTGGCCTTGATCTTGTCGGCTTTCGTCAGCACAAGCCGGTAACCCACGGCAGCCTCGTCCAGCATCGTCATCATGTCGCGATCGCTTTCCTTTGGCCCATGCCGGCTATCGATCAGCACCATGGTGCGTTTCAGCGGCACGCGTCCGCGCAAAAAGGTGCGTACCAGCTTTCGCCACTTCTCCACCACCTTCACCGGCGCCTTGGCAAAACCGTAACCCGGCATGTCAACCAGGCGAAACTCCGTCGGATCGCCAACCTCGAAAAAGTTCAGCTCCTGCGTGCGCCCCGGCGTGACAGACGCACGTGCAATAGCCTTGCGGTTCACCAGCGCGTTGATCAGCGAGCTTTTGCCCACGTTGGAACGTCCGCAAAAGGCGATTTCGGGATAATCCGGATCCGGCAGGTGTTTCAGCTGCGGAGCCGAGAGCAGAAATTCCACCCGGCCTGAAAACAACTTGCTTGCCGTTTTTGCCAGTTGCTCGTCTTCCGGAGTCATCCTTCGGCCTTTTCACGTGCTGCGGCGAGCGCTTTTTCTTCTCGCTCCTTCGCCATCTGGGCCTTCAATTCAGGGTTGCGCGAATAGAGATACTTCTGCTGCGCCAGCGTCAGGATGTTGTTGCTGATCCAGTACAACAGCAAACCGGCGGCAAATGGCGCCATCACGAACATCAGCACCCACGGCATGAACATGAATATCTGCTGCTGCATCGGGTCCATCGCCGCAGGGTTCAGCTTGAACTGCAGCCACATGGTGAAGCCCAGCAGCACGGCCAGCACGCCAATGGCCAGGAATCCCGGAGGATCAAAGGGCAGCAGGCCAAACAGGTTGAGGACAGTGGCCGGATCAGGCGCGGAAAGATCTCGCAGCCAGCCAAAGAACGGCTCATGCCGCATTTCGATCGCCAGCAGCAGCGTTTTGTAGAGGGCAAAGAAGATCGGAATCTGAATGAAGATCGGCAGACAGCCAGCCAGTGGATTGACCTTCTCTTCCTTGTAGAGCTTGGCCATTTCCTGCTGCAACTGCTGCTTGTCGTCCTTGTGGCGTTCCTGCAGCGCCTTCATCTTCGGCTGCACGGCACGCATCTGCGCCATGGAATAGAACTGCTTTTGCGCAATGGGGAACAGGATCGCCCGGATAATCAGGGTGAGGCAGATGATCGCCACGCCAAAGTTGCCGAACACGCCGAACAGGAAGATCAGCACCTGCCACATCGGCCAGGCGATGAAACGGAACCAACCCCAATCGATAGCGAGGCCGAAGCGGTCGACGCCCTGCGCTTCATATTCGTCCAGAACCGCGCTTTCCTTTGCCCCGGCAAACAGGCGCGTCGTGCGCGAAACGGTTTCGCCCGCGGGCACGGTGACGGCATCGTAGATCAGGTCTGCGCGGTAGACTTCGCCGCCAGTATCGCGAAATGTGCCTTCTGCGCCGCTCTCGTCATCGGCGACCAGCGCGCTCATCCAGTAGATATCAGTGAAACCCAGCCATGATGTTTCGCCATCAAGGCTGACCGGGCCTTCCTCGGCCACTTCGTCATAGTCCCAATCGAAATTTACTTCCCCGTTGCCTTCCGCGATGGGGCCAGAATGCACGTTCCACGTGGACGCGCTGGCCGTCTCACTGGTGCGGCTGACGAATGCATAAGGGCGCAGCGCAATCGAACCGTCGCCGGTGTTGGCAACAGACTGGGTGACATCGAACATGTAATGTTCGTCCACCTGGAAGGTGAGGCGGAACTGTTGGCCCTGGCCATTGTCCCATCCCAGCGTAACCGGCGTCTCCTGCGTCAGCCGATCACCCTCGATCACTTGCCACGCGGTTTGGGCACCGGGCACCGATATGCCTTCGCCCACCCAGCCGAATTGCGCGAATTGCTGCGTTTCGGTGCCGGCAGGGGCGAACAGGCGGATAGGACCGCTGTCCTTGTCCACCGTCTGGCGGTGTGTCTTGAGCAGGATATCATCTATCCGCGCGCCGACGGGGTTGATCGATCCCTCGATTTCCAGCGCATCTATGGAAACGCGCGAACCGGCAGCCAGTTCTGTGCCAAGATCGCGGACCACAGGTGCATCGCCTGTTTCAATCTGGCCGTCGATACGCGCCGCAGGAACATCCTCCCGGCTTGCCATGTTGGCTGGCGCCTCTTCCGGTTCAGGGAAGTAGGTGCGCATGGCGAAGTCCCAGCCGAACAGCAGGACCGCGCTCAGCACGACGGCAATGATTAGGTTACGCTGGTTGTCCAAGATCGAATCTTCCGTCGCGTTTAATTGTTTTGCGGTGTTTCGGGAACGGGGTCGTGCCCGTGCCCCCCCAGTGGATTGCAGCGCAATATACGCTTGGTGGCCAACCATCCACCCCTGATTGCACCATGTTTCTCCAGCGCCTCGATCGCATAGGCGCTGCACGATGGCTGGAACCGGCAGGTGGGCGGCAGGATACGGCTTGGGCCAAGCTGCCATCCGCGCGCGATCAGGATCAGCAACCGCTTCATCGGGGGTTGGGCTTGCTGCCACGCCGTGGGCGGCGGGCAGGATCGCCCTTCCCCTGTGCCGCCTGCTGCATGACAATGGACAGTTCCTTGCCCATCTGAGCGAAATCGCGTGTTCGCCCGCCCTCGCGTCCGATCAGGACATGATCGTGATCGGGCAGGCCATCCTCTGGCAACGCGCTGCGCAACAATTCGCGAAACCGTCGCTTCATCCGGTTTCGCACCACGGCATTGCCGATCTTTTTGGTTACGGTGATGCCATAACGCATGCCCTGTCCGCCATTTGGGCGGACGAGCAAGACGAAACCTGGCCGCGCATTGCGCAGCCCGCGATTCGCAGCGAGGAAATCCGCGCGCCTGGTGAGGACCGATGCTGTCATGGGTAAATAGATAGGGACTGATTCGCGTTTGCGGGAGGGATGTCTTGTTCTTCAGAACCGCATCCAGGGCCTGGCCCTTGCCGCGCTTCGCCCCTCATTGCCGCCTGGTATCTGCGGATTGGCAATTCACTTACCAGTCCGGCAGGCACGAAAACGGGCTCCGTCAGGAGCCCGCAAGGCGAAACCGCCGCCCGCAGCCGGCGCAGGATGGCTGCGCGACTGGCAAGAACGCTCGCGCATAAGCGCAAGCGCAGATCTAATCAGGCCGACAGTTTGTTGCGACCGCGACGACGACGGTTCCGCAGGATCTTGCGGCCACCAGGAGTCGCTTTGCGGGCAAAGAAACCGTGACGGCGAGCACGTACGAGATTGCTCGGCTGGAAAGTGCGCTTCATGGTTCAGACCTTCAAAACAGAATAAAAAAGGGCCGCCAATCGATAAGGCGACCTCACATGGAACGGGCGGTTACTCAAGGACGGGCTCAGAGTCAAGATATGCAAGCGCCGCGGCAGGCCGCTCTTCACCTACGCTATCCGGCCTGGCGCCGACCCATTCCCGCATCTCTTGTCCGGTAAGCCACAAGGCGTCTTCGAATGGAACCGAATTCGTCATCGCATAAAACTCGCGCGCCTGTGATTCGTTCATTCCCATCTCGACGTAGTAATCCAGATAGCGACGATGTTCGGGCGCTTCATCGGGATAGTCTTCCGCGCCCCTGCCCCAGTCATCCAGCCAGCCGTGCACCGCAAACTGGCTGTCCGGCGAGATCAGACGGGAAGATCCGGCAATGAAAAGCTCGACCGCGCCGGAGCGGACCGAGCCGCCCTCGCCAGCGCGCGTCACCAGCCCGCACTCCCGAATCATCCGGCCCAGCGCCAGATTGGCCCGGTCGTCATGCGTGCCGGGAGCCTCCACGAATTCCAGCGTATCGATCGCGGGAAAAGCCTGCAGCATCGCGGCAAATTGCATCGGCGATGTCGCATCCGTAATCCCCACAAGCGCTGCTGTGGATCTATCGACAACGCGGAACGGACCGAACCCGGCAATCGCGGCCAGTTCGGTTTGTTGCTGCAAGGCCGAGACGTAGCGCGAGGCTGTCTGCTCGACGATCTCCCAATCCTCCACCACCGTTACGGTTTGCGCGAAAGCAGGAGAGGCACACATGGCGGCGAGAGATGCGAGGATCGAAAGGGCGCGTTTCATACAGCGCAACATGACGGATCAAGCCTGCGGCTTTGCCAACACAAGGGGTTGCCATCGGGTTAACGACAAATGCCCTCGACACAGGGTTACTACGCGGTATCACGCTGTAAAACGGGGAAACGCAATTGGTAGCATTGGTTCAGACGGTCGCGTATCTGGGGCTTGAGGCGCGCACGGTAGAGGTACAGTGCCAGTTGGCTGCGGGTATGCCGCGCTTCACCGTGGTTGGCCTGGCGGACAAGGCCGTGGCCGAAAGCCGGGAACGGGTGCAATCCGCACTGGCCGCGATGGGCCTTTCGCTTCCGCCAAAGCGCATCACGATCAACCTGTCTCCCGCTGACCTGCCCAAGGAGGGCAGCCATTACGACCTGCCTATCGCGCTGGCACTGCTGGGCGCGATGGGCGTGGTGGATGCAGAGGAGCTTAGCGAGTGGCTGGCGGTGGGAGAACTGGCGCTGGATGGCCGGGTGGCGGCATCGCCGGGCGTCTTGCTGGCCGCCCTGCACGCCAGCGAGAACGACCTTGGGTTGATCTGCCCCGCCGCACAGGGGCCGGAAGCGCGCTGGGCCAGTGGCGTGCGCATATGCGCCGCCCCCAATCTGGTAGACCTGCTGGCCCATCTTTCCGGCAAGCAACAATTGCCCGATCCGCAACCCGGAGAGGTGGAGGACGACCACCACGGGCCCGACCTGAAACGCGTGAAGGGCCAGGAAACCGCCAAGCGCGCGCTGGAAATTGCCGCGGCGGGGGGGCACAACCTGCTGCTGTTGTAGCCTATTGCAACGCGGTGTATTGATTGGCGATGCACGCATATATTTACGCAAGATTTTCAACACTTGAACAGGCCAAGGGTAGCTCCTTGGCACGTCAGATCGCCGACTGTCGTGCCCTCTGTGAAAAACATCAGTGGGATTGGTCGCCAGATCGAGAGTTGAAGGACGAAGGCCGATCAGCCTTTGATGGAACAAACCGCGCTGAAGGCAGTGCCCTCGCAACCTTTGAACGAGATGCGGTCGAGGGCACATTGCCCCCAAACACCGTCCTAGTTGTTGAGCGACTAGATCGCATCAGCAGACAATCTGCGGTGGAGGTGTTGAACTTCGTCACACGCCTTACTGATCGGGGCGTGAGCGTTGCGACTGTTGACGGCGACCGGCTTTATCGCCGTGACGGCTTTGAGTTCATGAGCCTCATCGAACTGATCTTAAAGGCGCAGGTCGCCCATGAGGAAAGCGAAAAGAAGTCCCAGCGGCTGGCTGCCGCGTGGGCGAAAAAGCGAGAACGAGCGGCGTCCGGCGACAAACGCGCGCTTACAAGGCGATGCCCCGCTTGGGTTGCGGTTGACGATGAAACTGGCGAATACGTTTTGAAAGAGGAGCGCGCAGCCATTGTCCGGCGTATATAC